>NZ_BAABFL010000431.1:0-20244 GCF_039540975.1 Kistimonas scapharcae | reverse complement strand
TTCCGAGACTGGCAAATATTATCGAATACGCCTCATGCTGGCTGCCATGTGGTCTGCACAGGAGTTTTTGAGTACTTACATGCTTCTGCATCCCAATCTACCCAGACAATCAATCCAGAACTGTTAAAAGAAACCTATGCGCTGACTGCTAGGGAAGCTGAAATAGCGACGCAAGTATTAATGGGGAAAGGTGATAAAGCCATTTCTTACGAGCTTGATATTAGCTTTACCACCGTACGAACTCATATGAAGAATATATTCTCCAAACTGTCTGTACAGAATCGTACGGCACTGGCGCATAAGTTGATGTCTTAAAAGGTTTGTTAGCTATTAATTAACGAGTCGTTTTCTATTGTCTTGTATTTTCAACATGTCTGCATTACATCAATTGCGGCTTCGATACAGCTTTTATATACCAAGGATTGGTATCAGTTGAGAAAACACGCCACTGGATAGCTCTTGCATTGATAAGTGCTCGGAATTGTACCCTGTCTATACTCAAACGGCCTGATGAGTAAAATAGAAAAGTGAGAAGTTAAATGTCCACTCATACTGCTGAGATCGTGGCCAAACTGAACGATATTCTTGAACATGAACTGGCCGGCGTTGTGCGATACACCCATTACAGTTTTATGGTGTTCGGTTACAGCCGAATACCGATTGTTGGATGGTTCCGTAGCGCTGCGCAGGAGACACTTGTTCACGCTCATGAGGCCGGGGAGTTGATTACTTACTTCGGTCAACATCCCTCGATCAGTATTGGAGAATTACTGGAAACCTCCCGGCATGATATCCACGATATCCTGACCGAATCCCTGCAATTTGAGAAAGAAGGTGTTGCCCATTACTACGAACTGCTGGCATTGGCAGAAAAGGGAAAATCCGTGCTGGTTGAAGAGTACGCCCGCCGTTTAATTACTGAAGAGGAAACGCATATCGGAGATATCGATAAAATGTTGCGTAAGCCCGGTGAGATCGCCAGTGTTGTCTGACAGGTTGATCAATTGAGCAATGAGAGAAGTGGGAAGGTTGAAACAAAAAACCTGAGATGACTTCAATCTTTATTCAATAAAATGATTCTGTGATCGTTATCATGTTGCCCCAATCTGGCAGCTTTCTGATATTCAGAACTGCCAGATTGGAGTAGTCGTATCAGCGTTTATTTAATGTACTGATTGATGGTGGCCGCTCCGGACTCATTAGCGCGGTAATAAACGTGCAGCTCGTTGTTGTCGTCCAGCTCAAAATGGGTTTCTTCCAACAGCCCATTGGTTTTTGCTGTCATCAACGCGGAGATAATGGCGTCTTTTTTGTAGGCCTTGAAGCTGCTGTACTCGTCTTTCAATGCCGCCATGACATCGGTCTCGCAGGCTTCATCCACGGTAGTGAAGTACTTCAGCAGTGCATAATTAAGCGGTTTCATAGTGGCCATCCTCTTTCTTTTTCAGCAGATCCATCGGGTTCATGGCGATCACGAAAATACCCACGACCATCAGTACGGCAGCGGCCCAGGCGACCGGCGGAATGGTCCAGCCGTCCAGTCCGAAGATGACGCCGAGGAGCAACCAGCAGCAGAACGGCCCCCAGAAGGAGAAGGTGCCGTTACAGGACATGCCCAGTGCTGCGCCACACATGCTGTTGCCCTTGTACCAGAACATGAAGGTTACGTAGGCGCACAGGCCGGCAATCATGAACCAGAGGGTGGAATCGCCGTTGGAAAACGACTGTTGCACCATGCTGAAGGTGGAGACATCGTGGTTGGACATCATGCCGAACAGTGGCACCAGGATGATGAGGTTGGTCAGGCCAGACGTCACCTGGCGGATGGTAATGCCGATTTCAGAATCAATCATGGAGGTGCCGTAGCCACAGACGCAGCCTTCAATACCCCAGCCAAGAGCTGCGATAAAACCGAAGAACAGGCCGACCATCAGGCCTTCCGGCGCTTCGCCGCCGAGACTGGTGCTGGCAATCATGCAGCTGGCAATGAAACAGATCAGGATACCGAGCATCATGCGGGCATTGAGTTCCTGCTTGAACAGGAAGCGACCCAGGATGGCGCCAATGGCCGGGCAGAGGGCGCTGATCGGCACGATGATGGAACCGGCTTTCTGCAGGCCGATCACGTAGGCGGTGCTGGCCAGCGGGCCGCCGATAATGGCCGCGACCGCCATGACCATGCTAGGGCGGGTTTTCATGCATCGGAAAAAGTCACCAATACGCCCCCGGGCGGTGGCGATGCTCAGGGCCCAGAGTGCACTGAAGGTGTCGGTTGTGGCGGCGCCCAGTGCGCCCAGCAGGTAGGTGATGGCAAAGGCTGAGAGTCCGGCGGTGTTGACGCCGTACCAGTCCACCCAGGTGCCGGTCGACATGCCCAGTGTCATGAAAGCCGTATACCAGCCATAGAACATGCCGGACATCAGGGCGATAATGATGCCTCGCCGTCTAAAGTCAAAATCCAGTTTGGTCTTGGCCTGAAAGGCCATCATATTGCCAGTGGCGACTGCCCCGCTCATCGATTGGGTTTCCTATCTTGGTTACTGTTCAAGCCGGTGTCATGCTCTGGTCAAACAACTCAACTGGATTTAAACGCGCAGGAACCTCTCGAGAGTAAAATGATGGGCTCCCGATTCAATAGATGGATTGGATTGAGTTCTTTGAAAGTGAAAGCACATGGTCATCTATTAATTGCTGACATGTGTCAGTTCTGAGCATTGTTCCTTATCCGGTATTACCTTTGATTTAATTCGCCGATAACGGTTGATTAAATCATTGTTATTCGGAGCGCATACTTGCAGATTTTCCGGTGGGATAAACTGATTTAAATCATTTCTTGTGATTTATTGTTTGTGATTTGTTAAAAAATAGGCGTAATTAAAAAATAAAGTAATGGTTTTTATGCCTACTGTTTATAGGGCATTTTCTGCTAATTGATGAGCGTTTTCTGCTTCCTGTGCCTTGAGTCAATAGAATCGTGTTTGTAACAGGTGAGATTTATCAAAATTGTCGTTTCTTTATTGATTCTTCTCAAAGGTTAAAACGCTTCAATGCGTATTATTTCGTTCTGAATTTGTTTGGTGGCGTTCACTCTTGTTAGACGTTTTATTGTCCTGTCTGGCAAATCGCACGTACACGACTTTCAAGCGGGTTCATGGCTGATGTTAACGCAGGTCATCACTGATTCGTGAATGATACGGCGATTTTATTGTATCGGAGAGCCCGATGAGCAACGCATTAGGGATGATAGAAACATGGGGTGTGGTGGCCAACCTGGAAGCGACCGACGCCATGTCCAAATCAGCGGATGTTGAAATGATCGGTTACGAAAATATTGGCTCGGGCTTCGTAACCACCATGGTCCAGGGGGACGTAGGCGCCGTCCAGGCCGCAGTGGATGCCGGCGTGGAAGCCGCCAGGCGGGCGGAAGGGTATGTCACCTCGGCAGTGATCCCACGTCCCCACGACTTCGTCAAAAAGATCATGGTGTTGCATAAACCGTAACCTCCCTGTCGTCAGGAGCTGTAAATGAATAATGCGCTGGGGCTGATTGAGACCAAAGGCCTTGTCACCTGCGTCTATGCCACGGATGCCATGTGCAAGGCCGCCAACGTGGAATTGATTGGTTATGAAAACGTCGGTTCAGGCCTGGTGTCCGCCATGGTGAAAGGGGATGTCGGTGCTGTCCGAGCCGCCGTTGATGCGGCAATCGCTGCGGCCAAAGACGTTGGAGAAATGCAGACAGCACTGGTGATTCCCCGCCCCCACGATGACGTAGAGCGGATTGTGGCCCAATACCTCCTGGGTGAATAAGGGCTGACGATCAGATTCATTGTAATAGCCCCAGGACGGATCGACAGGCCCTGAGGCTTTCCACTTAAGGCTTTAGTTCGCGATGACCACGATGCAAAACACCAGCATATTCGACGACCAGCGCTTCGGTTCCACCTCCCCGTCAGACACTTCACTGGACGGCATCAGCGAAGAAGCACTTCGGCAGCTGATCCGGGAAATTGTCCAGCATTTGCCGGCCGCCAGCGGCAAGCAACCTGAGCCAAGTCCTGCGTCCGGCAAACTGATGGAAGGGTTAACCCCGCGTATGCAACGTCTGCGGGATCAATATCTGAAAGCCCGTCCGAGTGTTTCTATTTATCGTGCATTGGCGTTCACTGAAGTTGCCAAAAAGAACCCCGGTCTGCCCCCGATTATGTTGCGTGCCAAATCTTTCCGGGCTGCCTGTGAAACCGCACCGTTGCTGATCCAGAACGACGAACTGATTGTCGGTCATCCCTGCGGCAAGCCGCGCGCCGGCGCCTTCTCCCCCGATATCGCCTGGCGTTGGGTGGATGAAGAGCTCGACACCATGAGCACCCGGCCCCAGGATCCCTTCGAAATCTCCGAAGCGGACAAGCAGGTGATCCGGGAGCAGATCGTGCCTTTCTGGACAGGGCGCTCTGTCGATGAAGTCTGTGAAGCACTGTACCGTGAAGCGGGTATCTGGGAATTCAGTGGTGAGACCTACGTCAGTGATCTGTCGTATCACCAGATCAACGGCGGTGGCGATACCTGCCCCGGTTTTGACGTCCTGCTGGTGACCAAGGGCATGAACGGTATCAAGGCCGATGCCGAGGCTCGCCTGGCCACCCTGAGCATGGAAAACCCGGCTGATATCGACAAGATCTATTACTACAAGGCAGCGATGGAAACCTGTGACGGTGTCATGGCATATGCCCGTCGTATAGCTGACCATGCCAGAACACTGGCTGGCCGCGAAACTGATCCGGCCCGTCGTGCAGAACTGCTGACCATTGCCGAAGTGAACGACAATGTTCCGGCCAATCCGCCCAAGACGTTCCAGGAAGCCCTGCAGGCGGTCTGGACCGTGGAATCCCTGTTCGAGGTGGAAGAGAACCAGACCGGTCTGTCCTTGGGCCGTATGGACCAGTACTGCTACCCGATGTATGCCGCGGATATCGAGTCCGGCCGCCTTACCCGTGACCAGGCGCTGGAACTGATGCAGGCGTTCATCATCAAGTGTTCCGAGATGATGTGGATGTCCAGCGAGCTGGGCGCCAAGTACTTTGCCGGTTACCAGCCGTTTATCAACCTGACCGTGGGTGGCCAGAAGCGTACCGGTGGCGATGCCTGTAACGACCTGACCTACCTGATGATGGACGCTGTGCGTTTCATCAAGGTCTATCAGCCCTCACTGGCCTGCCGTATCCACAACCAGTCTCCACAGGAATACATGGAGAAGATCGTTGAGGTGGTGAAGGCGGGCATGGGCTTCCCGGCCTGTCACTTCGATGATTCCCATATCAAGATGATGCTGCGTAAGGGCTTCGATTTCGAAGATGCCCGCGACTACTGCATGATGGGCTGCGTGGAACCCCAGAAGTCTGGCCGTATCTACCAGTGGACGTCTACCGGTTATACCCAGTGGCCGATTGTCTTTGAATTTATTCTGAACCGCGGTCGTATGACCCTGTACAACAGTGTGCAGGGTATTGATACCGGCAGCCTGGACAGCTTCAGAACCTTCGAGGATTTCGAAGCCGCAGTAAAAGTCCAGATCGCCCATATCGTGAAACTGTCCGCTATCGGTACTGTGATCAGCCAGCGGGTTCACCGTGACATGGCGCCCAAGCCGCTGATGTCCCTGCTGGTGGAAGGCTGCATGGAAAGCGGTAAGGATGTCGCTGGTGGTGGCGCCATGGTTAACCATGGTCCGGGTCTGATCTTCTCCGGTCTGGCGACCTATGCCGACTCTATGGCAGCGATCAAGAAGCTGGTCTTCGAAGATAGAAAGTACACCCTTGAACAAATGCGTGATGCTCTGGAAGCCAACTTCGAAGGTTATGAGCAGCTGCATCGCGACTGCATCAATGCGCCCAAGTACGGCAATGACGATCCCTATGCCGACGAGTTTGCCCGTGAAGTGACGGAGTGGACTGAAAAGGAATGCCGTAAGTACCAGATGCTCTACTCAACAATGAGCCACGGCACCCTGTCCATTTCCAACAACACGCCGATTGGTGAACTGACTGCAGCGACGCCCAATGGTCGTAAAGCCTGGCTGCCATTGTCTGACGGTATCAGCCCCTCACAGGGCGCGGACAAGTGCGGTCCTACCGCGGTGATCAAGTCCGTCAGCCAGATGAACGTGGAATCCATGAACATCGGCATGGTGCATAACTTCAAGTTCCTGAAAGGCCTGCTGGATACGCCGGAAGGTAAGAACGGCCTGATCACCCTGCTGCGGACTGCCTCCATCCTGGGTAACGGTCAGATGCAGTTCAGTTATGTGGATAACGACGTGCTGCTCAAGGCGCAGAAGGAACCGGAAAAATACCGTGACCTGATCGTCCGTGTCGCCGGTTACAGCGCGTACTTTGTTGAACTGTGCAAGGAAGTTCAGGACGAAATCATCAGCCGTACTGTGATCGAAGGCTTCTGATTGGATGCCGGCAACACCTGTCGTGTTGCCGGCGTTTTCCACAGACAGGGTTGAATGACGAGTATGCATAGCACTTCATTGATCGCGACCTCGGGCGCTGAAGAGCCCAAAGGTCGGATCTTCAATATCCAGAAATATTCCATTTACGATGGCGATGGCATCCGGACGCTGGTGTTTTTCAAGGGCTGCAACCTGCGCTGCCCCTGGTGTTCCAATCCGGAAAGTATCAGTTATGCCTACCAGGTGATGTTCAATGCCGATAAATGCGTGCATTGCGGTCGCTGTGTGGAAGTCTGTCCGGTCGGGGTGCATACCCCGAATGGCATTGACCGTTCCGTCAACTGTGTGGGCTGCCGTCACTGTGAAGAGAACTGCCTGGGCGGTGCTCTGAAAATCATGGGGCAGGATGTCACCGTGGCGGAGTTGATGGATGTGATCCTGCAGGATTACAACTTCTACATGGCTTCCGGCGGCGGCGTTACCCTGAGTGGCGGCGAGTGCACCCTTCAGGCGGATTTTGCAGCTAAATTGCTGGCGGAATGCAAGCGCAACATGATCAACACCGCCATCGAAACCAACGGTTCCACGGCGCTGGAGAATTACGAAAAACTCGCGCCGCACACTGATCTTTTCCTTTTCGATATCAAGCATATTGATACCGAGAAGCATAAGGCGATCTTTGGTATCGGCAATGAAGCGGTGAAGCGTAACCTGGAACGCCTGGTGGAACTGAACGCCAATATTGCCATCCGCATGCCGCTGATCCGTGGTTACAACGACTCCTATGACGCGATTACCGGCGCGATTGATTACGTCACGGCACTGGCGAAAAAAGGCGGCATCCAGCGTATAGATGTCCTGCCTTATCACCAGATGGGCAAAACCAAGTACAAGATGCTGGACCTGGCGTACCCGGCCGAGCATGTCGGTGGTTACAGCAACGAAGAACTGAACCAGCTGGACGCGTTTTTCAACCGGTTTGATTTTGATATTCGGGTTGTAAGGCATTAATTCCCCTGTGGTTGTTTGCACGATCGCTGCAATAGCTGGAAAGGCTGCAAAACACAGGGTTTGGAAAATAATGGTGACATCCGTTGGAAGACTTCGATAAAGACCTGCTCTCGGTGCAGGATGTGCGTTGCCTGCTGGCGAAAGCCCGGGCGGCACAGAAGATTCTTGCCGGTTACAGTCAGGCCCAGGTCAACACGCTCGTCAAGGCCATGGCGGACATCGCGGAACAGCATGCCCATGAACTGGCAGACAGGGCGGTGAAAGAGACGGGCTTTGGCCGGGTCAGGGACAAGGTGACCAAGAACCTGCTGGCCAGCCGGATTCTCTGGAACTCCATCAAGGACATGAAGACCGTCGGGATTATTGCCCAGGACAAGGAACAGCAGCTGATGGAAGTGGCTGTCCCGTTTGGTGTGGTCGCCGGTCTGGTGCCGTCTACCAACCCGACGTCAACGGCCATCTATAAGGCGATGATTTCCGTGAAGGCGGGTAATGCCGTGGTGATCAGTCCGCATCCTGCCGCGCTGAATGCGATTACACGTACCGTTGAACTGCTGCGTTCAGCCCTGAAGAGTCAGGGGGCGCCGGAAGACCTGGTCAGTGTCATGGCGTATCCCACCCAGGAAGGCACCGCTGAGCTGATGAAGCATCAGGATACCGGCATCATTCTCGCAACCGGTGGCTCGGCAATGGTGCGGGCGGCTTATAGTTCCGGTACTCCGGCGCTGGGTGTTGGCCCCGGCAATGTCCCAGCATTCATTGAGCGGACAGCAGATATCAAGAAAGCCGTGCGCCATGTGATTACCGGTAAAACGTTTGATTACGGGACGATCTGTGCATCGGAACAGCATGTGGTCACAGAGCATGTGATTGCCGATACCGTGCGTGCTGAGATGATTGAACAGGGCTGCTATTTCCTGAATCAGGAAGAAATCAGCAAATTGGAAGCGTTGATCAAAAATCCCCGAGGCGGTCTGAATTCAAAAATTGTGGGCAAACCGGCAGCAGCGATTGCCCGCATGGCCGGTGTGGAAGTCCCGCCGTTTACGCAGGTGCTGGTGGCTGAGCAGGCGCGGGGAAACGTTGGGAAGGACTTCCCGTTCTCCTGGGAAAAACTTTCTCCGCTGCTGGGCTTCTACCGGGTGCAGGATGCCCATGAAGCCTGTGAGTTGTGCATGGAATTGCTCCATTACGAGGGGGCAGGGCACACGCTGGCGCTGCATACCCAGGATCACCTGCTGATCCAGGAATTTGCACTCAAGAAGCCGGTATCCCGCCTGGTGGTGAATACGCCTGCAACCCATGGTGGTGTTGGCGCGACGACCGGTCTGCCTCCCGCATTCACGCTCGGTTGTGGCGGCATTGGTGGCTCAGCAACGTCTGACAACGTCACGCCGTTGCATCTGTTTAACAAGCGTTATGTCGCGTTTGGCCTGATTGAGCCGGAGTCTCTGGCCTCCGATTCGCAGCCGACGACATCCGTAACTGACATTGATATTGAAGCATTAACCCGCAAGGTGATCAGCCAGCTGAAAGGCTGCTAAACCTGCATAGCCTACGATTCCCTGGGAGGGAGAAATGGCGGTAAGCAACGCACTGGGTATGATTGAAACCAAGGGGCTGGTCGGCGCGATTGAAGCGGCTGACGCCATGGTGAAGGCGGCCAACGTTACGCTGGTTGGCAAGGAGCAGGCTGGTGGTGGCCTGGTGACCGTGATGGTGCGGGGTGATGTCGGTGCTGTTAAAGCCGCGACAGATGCCGGTGCTGCGGCAGCCCAGCGTGTTGGTGAACTGGTGTCTGTGCACGTTATCCCGCGCCCCCATGACGAAGTGGAAGTGATTCTGCCTGCTCAGACAAAGTAAGCTTCGTAGCGCTTGCTATCTGCAGCATAAAAAACGGGCCCGGAATAATAATCCGGGCCCGTTTTTTATGCTTATGATCTGCAGTCAGTAAGCGCGTTGGCTGTCAGTGCGACACGGTTCTGGAAAACACATTAATCACAATAGTGCCCGCCATGATCAGACAGATACCCACAATCGCCGGCAGATCCAGCTGCTGGCCATGCCACAGCCAACTGATCAATCCCACCAGTACGATACCGGCACCGCACCAGATCGCATAGGCAATACCGATAGGAACCGTTTTTACGGTGATGGATAACAGAAAGAACGCAAACGCATAGCCCACCAGGGTGATGAGTGTCGGTATCGGCTGACTGAACTGTTGTGTTTTCGGCAACATGGACGTCGCCACCACTTCGCAGACGATGGCGATAGGTAATGCGACCATTGGCGGCAGCGCAGTCAAAAACTGCAACATCTTACGTCCCCATTCAGGTGTTCAAGGCGGCGTAGTCTAAGGGGTAATCGCCTATCGACCAATGGCAATTTCACGCAATTATCTGGTTGCAGGTTTGCATCGGAATTTCATCAGAAAGTGTCAGTTTGTTTGCAGGTGAATTCTCTCTTTTAGGGAATATAGTGGTGCAGAGTCGGTGACAAACTTTCCTTTTTTGAGAGGCAAGCTAATTTGATGCGATCTCGTCAATACTCATGAAGCCTTACCTGAAAAAAAAGAGCAGCTTAATCGAGTGGCTCTTATTTAATAAAGCAACGTAATACAGGAATTAATGCATGTCTCAATTACGTTTAGGTATTGTTGGTTCGGGGTTGATTGCTGGTGTTATTGCCGATGCTGTTAAGCAGGTTGAAACCATCGAATTAGTGGCTGTGAGCAGCCGTTGTCCAGCGTCCGCTCAAGTATTTGCGGAACAGCAGGGGATTGGCATTACCTATGAGAATTGGCGTGACATGCTCAGTTCGGCGGTTATTGACGCGGTTTATATCGCGACGCCGACCGTCTGCAAGGAAGAGATCGCGCTTTTCGGAGCGGCGTACAAAAAGCACCTCTTGGTGGATAAGCCGTTTACCAGCGCTGAATCGCTCCAAAAGATCATCACAGCAGCAGGCGACAACGGTGTTGCTTTTATGGATGCCACGCACTTCTCACACCACCCTCGTACCCGACAGATCCGTGATGAGATGGTTGCAGCAATTGGTGGACCACAGGCCGTCCGCAGCTCGTTCTTCTTTCCACTGATGGATAAACGCAACATTCGCTTTGATCCGGAAAAAGAACCAACGGGCGCCGTCGGTGACATGGGCTGGTACGCCATGCGGGCGATTACCGAGTACCTGGAGCCTGCCACGGCGATTCAATCGGTTGCGGGTGGTATTGTGCGAGATGATGAAACCGGGGCTGTTATTCGCGGGTGTGGAGCCTTGGTTTTTGAGGACGGCAAATCATCCACATTTGATTTTGGCTATAACGTCGGTGTGTGTTTGATGGATCTTGATATCCTCGGTCACGAGGGCATGTTCAGCCTGTCAGACTTTGTGCTGGACTGGAAAAGCGGCTTTGCCTTTGATAACCCGGAGCATATCAATGGCTATATCAAACGCACAGGGCTGGCGCAGCCAGAGGGCTTTGAGTTTATAGCTGCAGATTCGGATGAACCGCAGGTGGCCAGTATGATGCGTCACTTTGCATTGATGGCGACTGACCCTTTGTCGGAAACTGCGCGGCAGGCAGCAGCATTATCACTGAAAACCCAAACGCTGCTGGATACTTACTGGCAGGCGGTTCAATAAAGGATGAATGTATACATGCTGACTTTCCGCAGAAGGCTTTATGCCGTATATCGTCAGGCACTTATTTCGTCGGTAAACGGGAAGTCCATCGGGTTCCGTTGCCTTATAAATCCATCTTCGCTTCCATACTTTTCCGCCCCTGGCTCGACACGTAGTCCAGAAAGGTTTGGGCTACTGTGGACAGCTGTTTGGTCTGTAAGCTGGCAAGATACCATTTGGTCATGATCGGCGTGGATTCGACATCAAGTTCAGTCAGCCCGGCGCTGCCGCCAAAGGCCAGGGAATGGCTGGAAAGAATCGCTACGCCCAAACCTGACATGACCGAGTGCTTAATGGCCTCATTACTTTCGATTGTCATTCGCACATTGGCATCGACGCCTTGTTTTAAAAAGTGCTTCTCTATCGCAAAACGGGTTCCCGAACCTTCTTCCCGGATAAGAAAGGGGTGATTAACAAACTCCTGAAGAGAGATATTGTTTTTCTGGGACAGTGGATGCCCCTGCTGCACGATGGCCACCAGTGGATTGGGGAGAAATTCATGCAGGTGCAAATCCCAGTTCTCAGGCGGATGGCTGAATACATAGAAATCATCTTCGCCCGTGCCCAGTCGGTCGATGATGTGTTGCCGGTTTCCTACTTTGAAATCGATATCTATGTTTGGGTATTTCTCAAGGAACTCCGCCAGTAAGTGCGGAATAAAATATTTGGCCGTATTCACAACGGCCAGACGCAATGTACCGGCTTTTAAACCGTGCAGATCTGACAGTTTCATCTCAAGTCGTTCCAGGCAACCCAGCACCTCTCGCGCGCTTTTGACAACCTCCAACCCCGCTGCCGTGAAGACTAAAGTTCGTCCGATTTGATCGTACAGGGGTGCCCCTACGGCATCGGAGAGTTTTTTCAACTGCATCGAGACGGTCGGCTGTGTAAGGAAGAGGGCTTTGGATGCCCCCGTGATTGAGCCTGCCTGGTAAACCGCTAACAGGATTTCCAGTTGCCGCAATGTGCCAATACGCGCGTGTAATCTGGGCATACGCTTCACACTTTTATATAGATATAAGTCTATGTATTGCATAAACAATATCAATTTTATCTATTTAATGGTTTACGGATAATACCCGCAAGCGATGATCAAAAGAAAACTGGCTTTGGAGATCCATCATGCGTGATACATCCATCTACTTTGAGCTAACCGCTGTCGTTGTGCTGATAGCGCTGGGTATCGCTGTGCTGTCACTTGGCCTGCCCGGTTGGGGGCTGATCACTATTGGCGGATTGCTTGCCATGTTGTCCTTTGCCCTTAGAAAAACGGCGCCTGCTGCAAAGCTGGCAACGGTGCCGGTAAAGGTAAAGGATTAAACACGTATGCATCTTGATGTCATAGTCGCTTTTTTTCTGCTGGGCGCTTTGGCGCAAATCGCCAAAGCGCCCATCAAAATGCCCAATGGACTGTATCAAAGTCTCACTATTTTTCTGCTCATTGCCATCGGGCTGAAAGGTGGTATTGCACTGGGGCAATATGGCAGTATTGATTTGTTGTGGCAGTCCTTGCTGGTCATTGTATTTGGTGCTTTTCTTCCGCTGATTGCGTTTCCTTTATTACTCAAATTTGGCGGTCTGTCTCGCGTTGATTCTGCCTCTATTGCTGCCCACTATGGATCGGTGAGTATTGCGACGTTTGCTGTGGCCCTTGCTGTCCTTGAGGCGCAAGAGATTAGCTACGAACCTTATTTCCCGCTATTTGTCGCTCTGCTGGAGATACCCGCAATCGCCGTAGGGCTTTGGCTGGCAAGGGATAAAACACAGGTGCTGGATCTGAAGAAAACCCTGCACGAAATCTTTCTGAACCAAGGGGTGTTGCTGCTGACGGGGGCACTGCTCGTCGGCTGGTGGGCGGGCGACCAAAGTCAAAAGCTCATGCCATTCTTCGGTAATCTCTTTTATGGTGTTCTGGCGCTGTTTCTGCTGGAAATGGGACGGGTCTCAGCCTCACGCCTGCAACTTTTAAGGCAATATGGCGCTTTCATCGCGAGCTTTGGGGTGATTATGCCTCTCATTGGTGCTACTTTAGGTGCCCTGTTTGCGCCGCTTTTGCAGCTATCGGCTGGGGGCACTATTCTGCTGGCCACTCTGGGGGGAAGTGCCTCTTACATTGCCGTACCCGCGGCGATGGCCGTTGCCTTGCCAAAGGCCAACCAGGGATTGTCGATTACGTCATCGCTTGCCATCACGTTCCCGTTTAACGTGCTGGTGGGGATACCGTTATACAGCGCGCTGATCATCGAAGTGATGGTTTAAACTGGATTCACCCGGATACACTGTATGAGCAAGATTTCCGTCAGCATCATTATGGGCTCACAATCGGATTGGCCCATTATGCAGTCCGCCACCATTCCATTGAACGAGCTGGGTGTCAGTTTCGAAACCCGCGTGGTTTCTGCCCACCGTACCCCTGATCGGCTTTACCAATTTACCTCTGAAGCCCACCTGCGCGGCATCGATGTGATCATTGCCGGTGCCGGTGGTTCGGCGCACCTGGCCGGTATGGCCGCGGCCATGACGCATCTTCCCGTGATTGCCGTGCCGGTGCCCAGCAGGCATTTCAACGGTATGGACAGCCTGATGTCGATGGTGCAAATGCCCAAAGGCGTGGCCGTCGCCTGTCAGGCCGTGGGGAACTCCGGCGCTTATAACGCGGGTCTGCTGGCCGCCCAGATGCTGGCGCTAAAAGATGACGAACTCAGCCAGCGTTTGCAGCAGTGGCGTAAAGATCAGACTGAAAGCGTTCCCGTAGAGGTTGAATAATGCACATCGCAATGATTGGTTGCGGTCAGCTGGCCCGTATGATGGCGCTGGAAGGCTGGCATTTGGGGATGACATTTTCCTTTCTGGCGGAGTCCGGTGAAAACAGGTCCTGTGTGGAAGGGCTTGGCGACATTGTTGAATTAACCCCTGCGCTGTCCGGTCGCAAGTTGTTCGAAGCGCTGGGTGAGCCTGAAGTGGTAACGGTTGAACGTGAACATGTTGATGTAGCAATGTTGCGAGACCTCGCTTCATTCTGCCAGGTCACCCCTAACCCGGATGCGATTGAAATATGCCAGCACCGGGGGCGTGAAAAGAACTTTGTTAATGCCCTGGGTGTACCGACAGCGCCTTACCGTTTGATCAATTCCGCAGAAAGTCTAAAAGCCGCTATTGAAGCGCTGGGATTGCCTGTGATTGTCAAATCCTGCGAAGAGGGCTATGACGGTCGCGGCCAGTGGAAGATTGACAACACGCAAGAGTTGGATGCTCTATTGCTGGAAAATACAATGGAAGGCGATTTCATTGTTGAAGGCTTTGTTGCTTTCGAGAAAGAAGCCTCCATTGTTGCCATGCGATCCAGCAAGGGAGAATGTGCATTCTACCCACTGGCAGAAAATGAACACCGTAACGGTATTCTTATCAGCTCCATTGCACCAGCCGAGCTGCCCTCGCCATCCCTGTCTGCAGAAGCGCGGAAGATTGCACAGAGCATCATTGAAAAAATGGACTACGTCGGCGTTTTGTCCATCGAGTTCTTTGTCATGCATGACCAGCTCCTGGTCAACGAGCTGGCGCCCAGGGTACATAACAGTGGCCATTGGACACAGGCTGCCGGTATCTGTTCCCAGTTTGAAAACCATCTGCGCAGTATTGCAGGCATCACGTTAGGTGCAACAGAACCGACGACACATGCGGGCATGGTCAATGTGCTTGGACAGAAGCTCAATACAAACTGGCTGGTTGACAGTAATGTACAGCTTCATGATTACAACAAAACGCCGCGTCCAAACCGAAAGGTAGGGCATCTCAATGTGTGGAGTAGCGATCGGCAAAAGCTGGTTAATCAAATCCATGAATTAAAATGTGCGATATATGGCGATGAGTAAGTCGTCCAATAACCCAATCGCCTTTTAATTAGCGTTAAATCCTTATCAGGATAGGGAGCCAGTGAAGCGTATCGCATCTTGTTGGTACTGTTTGTTGGCTCCTTTTTTATTCATTCGCTGATAGCAGCCTTTTTATGCTGTTGCTATGTCAGTGCTGTCATGTTGTTTCTTTATGTGTTGAGTATCTATTTTATGGGGATCGTTTACCCATAGCCTGACTTTTGAGAGAGTTTCGGAGAACGGAGCGGGTTCTTGCTCAAATAGGCAGCAATGAAAATCCATTAAGTCGTCATGCACTGGATGTTTTCTGGTTGCTAACTATATTAGACATCTGTCTGATGATGAGTTGAGTTTCGGTCATGCCAAAGGGTTCCCATGACGCTCTGAATAAGGGCTACAGCGGGATATCTTTTCTTTTTCGCCACTTGCCCCGATCCGAGAAGTGGTTTCACGCTCTCGTGATGTTGTGGGTCATATCGCAGCTGTCCACCTCTTTTGCCATGCATGTCCATGGTAATACGCCTTTTGATCAGGTCACTGCTATCGACAAGCTCCATATCTATGGTGGTGTTTGTCTGTTCATACCGGCGGTGCTTTTCTTTGCCCTGGTGTTGTACCGGCGCAAGGTGACAGATTTATATCCATGGCTCACAGGAAACTGGAGCGCCCTGAAAGATGATCTCCGTTCACTGGTACGATTCCGATTGCCTGAACCTTCGCCCGGTGGACTTGCAGCAACGGTTGAGGGGCTGGTTTACTGGCATTGCTGCTGGCGGTTGCCACCGGTTTGCTGTGGTTTCTTACCGTGACCCTGATGACAGCGACAGCGCCACTGTTGCTATCGATTCATAAAACCAGTGTCGGTGCGATTGAATGCTATTTCTACGGTCACGGTGGTTTTGCCCTGTTGCATCTGGTGAGTTGGTGGCGGGGAACGTGAGATGAATATTGCGCAGTATACGGTTAATTTACTTCGGGTAGTCGGTGTTAAACGGATCTGGGGGATTACTGGCGATTCGCTTAACGGGCTGGCGGATAGCTTGCGGGCTGATGGTGCCATCGAATGGATTGGTGTTCGTCATGAAGAAGTCGCAGCTTTTGCTGCAGGCGCCGAAGCAGAAGTTACGGGGCAACTGTCGGTTTGTGCCGGTTCCTGTGGGCCGGGCAACATGCACCTGGTGAATGGTCTGTATAACTGCTATCGCAACGGTGTACCTGTGCTGGCTATTGCCGCAGACATTCCTTCGCCAGAAAGGGGCAGTCATTATTTCCAGGAAACAGATCCTCAGCAGCTCTTTGCCGGGTGCAGTGTTTTCTGTGAAAAAATAACCACTCCTGGTCAGATGCCCATGCTTCTGGAAACCGCTCTCCGGCAGGCCATCCTCAAACGGAGTGTTAGCATCATCGTCTTACCGGGGGATGTGGCCTTGGAACCTATGCCAAAGAACACCCCGATTAAATGGCAGAATCCGCTGCCTGCGACGGTGGAGCCCTGTGCAGAGATCATTCGCCAGGCGGCAGATATGTTGAATGGGGTTGGCAAGGTGACGCTTTTATGCGGTGCGGGGTGTCAGGGAGCCCATGACGCAGTGATGTCGCTTGCAGAAAACCAGAGCGCGCCAATCGTACATGCGCTTAGGGGCAAGGAATTCATTGAGCACGATAACCCCTATGATGTGGGTATGACCGGCCTTATCGGTTTTGAATCCGGTTATCAGGCGATGGAAAATGCGGATGTATTGTTGCTCCTCGGCACCGGTTTTCCCTATAGACACTTCTATCCACAGACCGCAAAAGTGATACAGGTTGACCGTGATCCTCAGGCGATAGGTCGTCATGTGCAGGTGGATTTAGGGGTTGTGGGTGATGTGCTCCCGGCCATAAAGGCCTTGTTACCGATGATCAACCGTAAGCCGGAGCATGAATTTCTTCAACGCTGCCGGCAGCATTATCACGCCTCGCGTAAGAAACTGGATGCTCAGGCGGAAACCGGACATCGCAGTGAACGTGTCCATCCCCAGACTCTGGCGAAAATGATAAGCGAAAAAGCGGCAGAAAACGCCATTATCACCTGCGATGTTGGCACACCTACGCTCTGGTCTGCCCGGTACATCCAGACGAATGGCAAGCGTCGTCTGATGGGATCATTTAACCATGGTTCCATGGCGAATGCCCTGGCGCAGGCGATGGGTGCACAGATGGTTGACCGTAAGCGACAGGTGATTGCCTTCTGTGGTGATGGCGGTTTCTCAATGTTGATGGGGGATCTGCTCACGCTGAAGCCTTATGAATTGCCAGTAAAAATCGTTGTTCTGAATAACAGTGCACTGGGATTTGTGGATCTGGAAATGAAAGCGGCCGGGTTTGTGTCCAATGCCACCGAGCTGAATAATCCCTCTTTTGCCGCCATCGCCTCAGCGTGCGGTATTGGCAGTCATAGGGTGAACAGGCCGGATCAGTTATCCAAAGCCATGGACGAATGGTTAAAAGAGCCTGGGCCATCCTTGTTGGAGGTCATAACAGATCGCCACGAGCTGAGCCTTCCACCCAAAATGGAGTTCGCCTACGGCAGAGGGTTCAGCCTTTACGCCCTCAAGGCGGTTTTAAACGGGTATGGCAATGAATTGATTGAACTGGCGAAAGTGAATTTGTTTCGATAAATGCAAGAGCGTGAAAGACGATCGAAATACGCGCTATCAAATAGCGCAAAAAAGTAGAAAATGTGATCATTTAGTGAATCAGTCATGATTCTTTTTGCAGGAAAATGTGGCCGTCCGCTTAACTGGTTTCAGCATTCAATGGTGCCAGAGAACATCGTTTATTGTCTTAAAAAAGACTCAGGAGCTTTTTGTGTAATCAATTTGAACATAGCGCCTGACACAACGAGAAAGCCTTTGTTAATACCAATGGCTTCCTCGTTGTTTGCAGATGTTAATGGGTATTAAAACTGTTGACAGATACCCCTATTTGACGTGGTCTATAGAGTGCCTCAAGCAACACTAAAATGCATTAAAACTGTTGACATATAAGGTGTGCAGGAAAATCGCGTGGATTAAAAGTATTGACATAGGCGCTGTAATCTTACTTAGCTGAGTTGTTAGTACATTTTCAGTGATAACAATTCCCCCCACAATTTTGTGATCTTATCTGGTACTCAAGCTGACGTATTACGGCAAACTGCTCCTGACCGGAAAAGTGGTTCGGTCAGGATCGTTGTCTTCATGTGCCGTGTGAGGGGTGCTTTCAAAAGTGTTACCCAACAAGAAGTTTGTGACCTCTGATTCTGGCGAGGTATTTTATCTTGTGCCTTCTACTGATGTTGATCTAACAGAATAATGGTGCAGCGACAGTTTTATCAATGTGGGGAAATGTGGCCATTACTTGTGTTTTTTCAGATTACCTATGTGATTAGAGGCAAAAAATATTTTCTAAGTCATTACCCCCATAGATTGCTCTTATCCGTTATCTCTAGTGAAAGGTGTCTATCAGGCACTCATACATCACTAGGTACGGATCATGGTAAAGACTCAAAACAACAATCTTTTTCATCGGTTGGCTCGGGTTATCCAATGGACAGGTGTTCTGTTTAGCGCCTTATCACTGATTTTCTTTGGTATCTGCTGGTTTGGTGGATTATTGGCGTTCTGGCAGGCTTTTCTGGCGCAGGCTGTCGTTGGCAGTTTGACACTGTGTATCACATCAGCATGCAGCTATTTGCTTACCGGGAAGATGCAAGTATAAGGTCGTATATTAGGGGGGGGGAGCATGCGCTATGTTTCGCGCGTGCTACTCCGGAATATATCCTTCTGTGATGCTTTATAAATTTTGTCGCCTGCTCATTATTGCCCTGCTACTTATATTGTCGACCTCTGGATCCCAAATAGGTTTAGGTCCTTTTTTGACAGCTGAAATTCTGGCTAAGGAGGGATACTTTGTCGAGTCGCTAAATATCTACAAGCAGGTCCTTCATCCTGCAAGGTTGGATTCTGGCCTCAAGGAAACTCACTACAGCACTATGGCCATAGCTTTGAGTATGACTGGGCAGAATAAGGCTGCAATGGGTCTTTTACTGGAGCGACTAAAGCTTTATCAGGCGAGCGATAAAGGTGCAGACACGGCTATGCTGGAGTTGACTGCAACCATAATGTTTTTACAATTGGGTTCCCATAACCCATCTATAGCGATAGAAACAGCCAAGCATCTACCTGAGCATATTAGCCGCAAAGGAAAAGAGGCTGCCCGGTTATTGCTGATTTTGGGAGAAGCTTGGCGTCAGCTTGGTAACTATCATCACGCAGAACGCGCTTACCAGCTTGCACTGATAGAGTCTGGTAACAATGCTGTGAAGTTATCCATTATCGCTCGCTATGCCGATCTTCTTCGTGAAACTCACCGAAGCCTGACAGCCATAGAACTTCTGAGTCAGTTGGAAGAGTTTAAACCTCAAGTGATACCTTCAGAACTGTCATTATACAACAATGATAAGGCACGCGGTCTCATACTCTACAGTCAACTTCTTATGGAAAGGGCACAGGCCAAGCCTGAGCTTCGTGCAGAGAGCGCTAAAAAAGTACTCGGTCTTGTAACAGAAGCGATGAAATTGGGGGTTGAAGAGCTACCTAAAACCAGTCTGTTCTTGGGAACACAGCTCTTCGTCAGCCTTGAAGCTGGAAAGGCTTTTGAAACAATGGGTTATCGCAATGAAGCCATTGAGCTCTATAACATTGCTCAACCGTATTTGTATCAGCATTACCAGCAGGATCCGGCAATAGCTCGAGCCGCTTGGGACGTAGTTGTCCGCCATAGCAAACTCACCAACGTTGATAACGATCAGCAAGTCCGTTTTGCTAAAGCTAGAGTAAATGCTTATCTGGAGACATTTCCTGCTGATAGTCAGCCACTGCTAGAGCCATTAACGTCGCTGGCGCTTGCGCATTTCAGCAATGGCCAAGAAGATGAAGCACGGAGACTGATTGATCACGCAATTTCCAATTACGCAAAACCGATTGCGGACTATGGTGTGTGCTCTAGCGGCCTTGAAAGTCTTTATGCAGGTAATTTGGTCAAGATGTATGACCCCATAAGTCTGTTGGGCCATGCCGATACAATTCTTACAAGGCTTTTGATTGCCAACGTTGTCAGCACCGATTTAAAATGTCCACCTTTCACCGATCCAAAATGACCTGTGTGAGATGATAATCTAATCAGATTATCGTA
>NZ_BAABFL010000430.1:0-20187 GCF_039540975.1 Kistimonas scapharcae | reverse complement strand
CTTAATCCCGACAGATCTTCAGCTGATCAACTTAAGAAAGCGGCTTGAGTTGGGGCGACAACTATGTTGACAAACACCGGTATCGACACCTCCTAGCTAGGCTTGTAAGCAAAACATCGATCAAGTCTGCTATATCCTAGTCCGTTCTCCTTTCTGACCTCAATTCTTGTTGGGATCCGCTCTTTCAACGATTCCACATGTGAGATAATGCCCACCATCTTACCGCTGGCATTCAAGCCATCCAGTGCATTGAGGGCAATCTCAAGGGTTTCATGATCCAATGTGCCAAAACCCTCGTCCAGAAACAGGGAATCGATGCGAGTCTTGTGGCTAACCAGGTCGGACAGTCCCAGCGCCAGCGCCAGACTGACCAGGAAGCTTTCACCACCTGACAGTGTCTTGATATCCCTGGCGGTATCACCCTGCCATGTATCTAGCACTTCGAGACTGAGCTCTTCTGAACCTTTCCGGTTCAGCAGGTAACGGGCATGCAGATTTTCCAACTGACGGTTGGCAAGCGCGACCAGGTGATCCAGCGTCAGTCCTTGGGCAAACTTACGGAATTTGTCGCCTTTACTGGAGCCAATCAGACCACTGAGTTGATCCCAGGTCTCAAAATGTATTGTCTGCTTTTCAATAGCCTTAAACAGGCTGGCCTGGTTTTGACGTTTATCCTGATCATCTTTCAGAGCCTGGGTGATTTCGCCCTGACGCTGGCTGATCAGGCGAACCTGATTGCCCCGTTCTTGCAACTGTTCCTGTACCTTATCCAGTGTCTGATCGGTCAGTGGTTGGGCAAGGTGCGCCTTGAGGCTGGTGTCTGCTGCATTCAGCAATGCCTGAGTTTGATGCAACGCTTGGTCAAGGCGCTTTTTCAGTTCGGTCAGCTGTTCCCTTTCAGCTCTAGTCAGTAATGCCTGTCGGAATTGATCGGCATCTCTGAACGGACTATCGTTTAATGCGGTTTGCCAGTCCTGTTGGGCGGCTTGAAGTGCTTCCGACAACTGACCTTTTTCATTTGTCTGCAGGGTAATCGCGCCAACCAGTTGATTGATGGTCTGCTTTATTTGCAGCATCGCCTGCTGACTAGTCTGGCACTGGCTTTCAGTGCCGGTCACCTTTTCCTTAATCCGTTGCCGTTCAATCTGCGTGTTTTTATCGCCAAACAGTGAATAACGTGCCTTTTTCTGACTCTCTAGCAGGGCATGTAGCGTTGCCTGCTGCTGAGTCAGCGCTTCAAGGGTTTGCTCAAGCTGTCGTTTTTCCTGTTCCTTCATGGCCAGCTGGCTGGCGATCTGGTTGTGCTTTTCCTGTAACTCCGTTTGTTGGGCTGTCGTCTGTTGCCATGTCAGCCAGCAGGCTTCCTGTTGCTCAAGCCACTCGGACTGTTCCACCACTGATGGTGCCTGTTGATCCAGCGCATCGGAGACCAGCGATTGAATCCGCCCATCCAGCTGCACTAGGGACTGCTCCGCCTGAACAAGCTGGTCTGACTTTTCTGCCAGCTGTCGTTCATACTCTGCAATGGCCTGCCGGTTCAGCGCCAGGCTGCTTTCTTGCCGGGTTATCTCATGCTGACACTGGTCGATCAGCTGCAGATCCTTTTGAAGCTGTTGATTTAGTCGATTGAGTTGTTCTACCTGCTGCTTGATACGTGTTCCAGATTCATCAAACTGCTGCTGAACAGCAACGAAAGCCGCCGCATCTTCAACAAGTATCTGGAGATTCAGTGCCCGACAGCGTTCAGCCCATTCAGACTCAATACTGGCCAGTTGCTCCTGACGGGAAGTGACGGCTTTTTCAGTGCTTTCCACCTGTGCCTGCAAGCGTGAGACTTCGCTATTCTGGCGGTCTCCCATTTCACGCACGGTTTCTAGTTCCTGTCGTTTTTCCTGCAAACGCTGCTCAGTTTCGGACACATCCAGCTGTTGATACTCGGCGATGGCCGGGTGTTCGGTCGCGCCACATAATGGACAGGCTTCACCTTCCTGAAGATGATTTCGGTACTCGCTCAGGCTGTTGATCTGTTGTTCCTGTTTCAACAGTTTTTCAATATCTGCAATATGTTGCTGAACATGACGGTACTGCTCCCGAAGCGCTTTCAACTGCTGTTCGGATGGCGTCAACGACTGCCGCAATGTTTCGAGTTGTTTCTGCTCATTCTGCAATGCAGATACCTGGCTGGCCTGCTGTCGACTCAAGTTATCCATAGCAAGATACAACGGTTGCTTATCACGCCATTCCTGCTGTTTAGCCAATATCGCGTCTTCGCTCGCACCGTCAAGGAGCGTCAGCTTTTCATTGTCCCGTGTTTGCCAATGTTGCTTTTGTTCATCCAGTGCCTTTCCGGAGCGATTAAGCGCTTCATTGGTCAGGGCGATCTGCCGGGTCAGCTCATCCACGGATGCCTGAATTTTGTGTTTATTCTGTTGTGTAGCCTGCTGACTCGTTTCGAGGGAAACGCGCTGTTCAAACCAGGAGCGCAACAGAGGCAGATGTTCACCCAGTGTCTGGTGGTGGACATTCTGGTTCAGGTAATCACGATTTTTGTTCAGCGCCTCAATGACGTTCCGCAGGGAGGCTTCCTCACTGGCAACGGTCTTTTGCAGGCTGTCCTGCTCCGCCTGGCTGGCCGTGATCTTTACATTAACGGTTTGCAAATCTGCCGTTACTTGCCGGATACGTTCATCCAGGGGAATCACCTGCTCGACCAGCAGCGTTTCCGTGGCAGCCTGTTCCTGCTTTATCGTATCCAGCTCTTGCTGATGCTGTTGATGACGGGCCTCAATGGCATCGTACTGTTGCTGGGCATTCTGTTGTTCCGATTGCTGCTTGGTCAGTCCCTGAGCCACCGCCTCCAACTTGGTTTCCAGTTCCACAAAGCGCTGAAATTGCGGCTGGATTTCCATGGCGGGTGTCGCCTGTTCCAGTTTCAGCAGTGCTTCACGGTTATCCGACTGCGCCTGAATGGCCTGCTCATGGGCCCGGGCAGCCGCGGTTTTCTCCTGCTGCCTGCTCGCCAGTTGTTCCAGCCAGCGATTCTGTTCTGTCAGAACCTGTTGTTCCTTAAGCAGGTTATCATGCTGAAGATTCAGCGCTGCCTGCTCCGCTACCAGTTCCGCCAGACGCTCATCGTTTAACAGCTGAACCCCTTCCGCCCTTGCCCTGAGCAGCTTAAGGCTATCTTCTTCCCTGCGCATCCGTTCAAATACGCGACGGGAGATTTCGCCATAAATCTCGGTACCGGTCAGTTCTTCCAGCAACTCGGCCCGGTCATTGGCGCTGGCTTCAAGAAACGCCGCAAAACCTCCCTGCGCCAGCATCATCGACTTGGTGAATCGGTCAAAATCGAGGCCCGTGAGTTCACTGACCGTTTTCAGCTTATCGTTGATACGGGTAGTGATAATCTCGCCATTCGCCCGGGCCAGTTCGACCTGGGGCGCCTGCAACTTGCCGTCTGGTTTGCCCCGCGCACGACGCTGGCTCCAGAACGCCCGGTACGCTACCCCTTTCACCTCGAATTCAACTTCAGACAGGCACTCAGCGGTATGGCGGGTCATCAGTTCGTTATCAGAGGCCGAAATCGTATGAAGCCGCGGGGTCTGGTGATAGAGCGCAAGACAGATGGCGTCCAGCAGCGTGGTTTTTCCCGCCCCGGTCGGGCCGGTGATGGCAAATAGTCCGTTATTGGCAAACGACGGCGTCTGGAAATCAATCTTCCACTCCCCTTTCAGGGAATTAATATTCTTTAAACGTAGGCTGAGAATTTTCATCGGGCATCTTGCTCCAAAACCACGTCCTGGTCTTCATCCAGTGAGGCCAGTATTTCCTGAAACGCATGGTTCAGCCGGGAGGCTTGCTCCTGCGGTAAGTCGGCCAGTTTCAGTCGCTGTTCAAACACGTCGACAGCCGTCAGCTCTACCAGTGTTTCACAGTGGGCTTGCGACAGTGAGGCTGGGCTTTTTTCACGGTGCCTGCGAACCCGAAGCAACTCAAAGGACGAAAGCCCTTTTTTCTCCTGCAGCAAACGCTCCACACGCCCCTGCAAATCCGAGAGATAATCATCCGCGATAATTTCAATCTCCAGCCACGGGGAAAGCGCTGCGTCAAACGATTGTTTTTGTAATGCCTCCAGTGCCTGGTCGATCTCAACCAGGGAGCCTTTGAGGCTGATCAGTGGACGGAACAGCGGGACCTGCATCGGCTGAATCGCTTTGACTCGGCCATGCTCAAAATCCGCCAGAATGACCTCCTTATCCGTTTTGATTTCATCAAACGACAGCGGAATCGGTGAGCCGGAATAGCGAATGTGTTCCTGATTTGCCACCCTCTGAGGGCGGTGCAAATGCCCGAGCGCAATATAATCCGCCTCGGGAAACGCACTGACCGGAAAAGCGGACAGTGTGCCAATATAGATCTCTCTGACCGACTCCGTCAGCTCTCCCCCGATCGTGGTCAGATGCCCTGTCGCAATAATCGGCAAGGTATCGCCTGCTTTCTCTTTGGCAAGGGTATAAAGCGCGTGGTAATGATCGGCAATGGCCTGTTGCAGCGCCTGCTGCTTGGCCTCGCCTGACTCACCGGCCTGACTTTCCAACACATCCCGCGGACGAATAAAGGGAATGGCGCACAGCACGGCGCCGGGTTGACTATGTTGATCCTCCAACACCAGCACCTGTTCTTCCAGATCCTGCGTCACGCCGCCCACCACACAGGTATTGAGGCAGGCCAGCAGTTCGCGGGATTCATGAAGGGTAGCCACCGAGTCATGGTTGCCGCCCAACACAACCAATTGACGACACGTGGTATCTTGTAGTTTGACAATAAATTGACTGTAAATTTTTCTGGCATAACTGGGGGGGGTGCCAGTATCAAAAACATCTCCGGCAATAATCAGGGCATTCACCTGATGCTCTTTAATAGTTTCTATCAGCCAGTCAACAAATACCCTATGCTCGGCTTCCCGGCTTTTACCCATAAAGTGCTGACCAAGATGCCAGTCAGATGTATGAAGAATTCGCATCAGTCTTTTGGTTATTGAATTAACAGAGTGAAAAAAAATACACTAAAAGCAGAATAGGAAACAGTATGATAATTACTGAAAACTCAGCTATCTCTTGATGTGTGTCTGGACATCGATAACTAGGGCTCAGAACTTTCTGTATAGCCACCGAAACCACCTTCGTTTCTAGCAACACCTCTCGGCTTAACCGAAGTCTAAAAGATAGCAAGATGGTAGAGGAAAACTACAACGTAACCTAGATCATTAGAATTCTAAATAAAGTAGGGAAAGGCCGTCTAGCAAAAGAAGCCTTAGACGAAGCAGCCGTACATAAGTCCTGCAAAACACGAACACAACGCAAAACAGCCGCCTACGCAGTTTGAGAAAATAACATTCTTTTCCGGTGTATCTGTAGTGGTTTAATGATCCCGGACACCGTTTTAGGTGGTAAAGTCACCGCCATAAAAGAGGTGTCCAATGACCAGAAAGCGTCGTTCCTTTACGGCAGAATTCAAACTTGAAGCCGCCAGCCTGGTACTCGATCAGGACTATTCCATACCAGAAGCAAGTCGTTCTCTTGCTGTCGGTGAAACAGTGCTCAGACGCTGGGTTAAACAGCTGCAACAAGAGCGTTCAGGCTGCACGCCTCCCGGCAAGGCTCTGACACCTGAGCAGAAACGCATCCAGGAGCTGGAGGCTCGTGTGAACCGGCTGGAACGGGAGAAAGCCATATTAAAAAAGGCCACCGCTCTCTTAATGTCGGACGAACTCGAACGTACGAGCTGATCAGCCAATTGAGGGAGCAGGAAACGGTGGAACTGGTCTGCTCAGTATTTGATATTGCCCCATCTTGCTTTTATGACCATTTACGTCGAAAACAGTCCATAGATGTTGAACGCCTGCATCTTCGAAGTGAGGTCAACCGGCTCTTTACTGCAAGTCGTTCTTCTGCTGGCAGCAGAACACTGACGCTGATGATGCGTGAACAAGGACATATCATCGGACGCTATAAAGTGCGTCAGTTAATGAAAGAGGCCGCATTGGTGTGCAAACAGCCGGGCTCACCCAACTATAAGGTGGCAACAGTAGAGCGATTGGACATTCCAAACCGTCTGAATCGGGTATTTGATGTGAAAGCTCCCGACCAGGCGTGGTGCGGTGATATCACGTATATCTGGACAGGCTGCAAGTGGAGCTATCTGGCGACAGTGTTGGATTTATACAGTCGCCGGGTTGTCGGTTGGGCCATGTCCGAACGACCGGATGCTTCACTGGCCATAACCGCACTGGATATGGCTTATGCGCATCGTGGTAAGCCTTCAGGCCTGCTGTTCCACTCAGATCAAGGCAGCCAGTATGCCAGTCGTATCTTCAGGCAACGGTTATGGCGCTATCGCATGAGACAGAGTATGAGTCGCCGTGGTAACTGCTGGGATAATGCCCCGATGGAGCGTTTATTCAGGAGTCTGAAAACTGAATGGATTCCGGCGTCAGGCTACCCAACCCTGGAGCAGGCGAAACGGGATATCAGTTATTACCTGATGGATTATTACAACTGGCGGCGACCACATCATCATAATGGTGGACTACCGCTTACCTTGGCTGAGAATCGGCTTAACTTATTCTCCGGGAATTGTTGACCGCTACACTCTAACAAGCATGGTCATCAACCATGCAGATCTCCATCTCAAGGGTATGGGCCATGATATGTTCCTGTGTCAGAGACCAACCTTGCTTCAGCATAGCATCGGCTATTGTTTTGAAAGTACCGGTATAAGCCTCGGCCCGCGCTTTCAACGTTGCTTGCTGACTTACAAACTCACAAGTCTTGTTGAAGGGCTTCATCTTGTGCTGGTCTAAAGGGTCGCGCCAAAGTCGAGGTATCAGAATGTATGAAACACCTGTATCCAGGCTAAGGCATAGACCCGCAGGATCAAAGTCAAAAAATCCAACGACCTTTCTACGACCTTTTTCACGCTGAATCAGATCGAGTACATATCGTGCATGCAGGCCATGACCGCGGTAAATTATGACAGCTGAACGCAGAGACTCTGGGAGGGCGTAATGATTGAAATACCTGAAGACTATGCCGTTCTCAACCACTATTAACGGCACATCTTTAGATAGTTCCACATCTCCGGAAACCGCCAGAATACTACTAGGTGGCGTAACAACATCAGCATCAGAAATTCTGAGCAAACCATGGGTCGGTGCTCTGACCCATATCAAATCAGAGAAAACAGCCTGTCCTGATAGTTTTTCATTAGCTGTCCTTCCTGCCAGCTCAACACGATTACCAGATAAGTCATCGGTCATCAGGTTAAGCCCGGTATCCCGTTCAACAAGCTGTTGAAGCCTACGTATATCAGGAGAACCGAATTGAATCTTTCTCCCAGTCACCGTCCCCAGTCCATAGGTCTCGTGAATAGATCGCCAAACCGCGTTATATTGGCGCTCTTGTTGGTGGCTCCGAATTAAGGTTCGAATAGCCTGCAGCTGCTGGCGGCTCAAATTCATACAGCACAAACCTTAATGTCAGTGACGATACTGTTTCCAGTAAAAACGGCATCCTCGATTTCGGTGTAATCAACGCTGATTCTGGCTCGCTGTGTTTCTGGCAAACCAAACAGATAGTTACTCAACGCAAAAAGCCAAAGCTCATATTCCTCTTGAAATTGCATCTGCTCATATACGTTGGATGCCATGAGAACCACGCCATCTTCTTCGACAACCGATAACATAGCGGCAGCCGCCTGGTAGAACACGTCGGGTACCACCTCCACGACCTCATGACTGCGGTTATCTGTCATAGCTCGGTCTGCAGTATCCTCAGTTTTACTCTGCTCCTTGGGGTTCAAATGCAGCTGCGCAAGCAAAGAAGTGAGATCTTCAAGGCATTCATCATCATGAATAGGCGGGAAAGCTGGAGTCATCCCTGGACTGCTGAGATGCCATTGGCGCTCAGAAAACAGTGAGAATGGCTCTTCTGGCACGAAGTCTGGGTGTTGCTCGTAATAGTTAACGAATGCGAGCACCAGACTGCTTATCTCCTTCTCTTCCAGAATCCGGGTCATTAAGTGACGAAGGTTGGCAACGATATTACGCAACTCTTTCAAGCCCGATGTACGTGCCTGAGGGAGATATCGGTAAAAGAGGGGACGTAAGACGATATCACCGCCTGATTGCTTCTGCAAAGTCCCCATATCAATGTTTTCCAGCAGGTCTTTGAGCTTCTCGGCTTTTTCAATTACGCGCTTATTTAGGGAAAGGCGTATTTCAAAACTGTCGATCATACCGTAGCCGCGCTCGATATAGCGGGAAAACCAGCTGATGTCTTCCTGTAATGTCTGGATAAAGTGAATGCAGTTTTCCCGGATGCGGCGTTTTAACTCACCTCTGTCCGATTCTGTCTTGGCCACACGATAGTGAGTCATGCTGGTGCAAATTTCGTCGTACAGTGGTACTGCAGTGGCACCGGAAAGCATGACGCGGTCGAACTGGAAAGCGTTATCAATAAGTTTTGAAAGCGTGCTGGATAGATGAATTCTGTCTTCATCGTCCAGGTTCCAGATCAACTTGTGCTGCTGTAATTTCTGAATGGTTTTCAGAGATAGAGATGGATCGAAAACGCTGGTCTCTTGATTAAGATAGAGATCAGCTATCAGCTCCCTGTTAGTGTGCAAAGTGTTGATCAGTGTAATTACGCGGTCTCGGGCACTCATTAAATGAGGTTCTCCTGCTTGTACTCCTCGTCAGCTGAGCTGATTTCATGGTATTGCTGGATAAACTGTAACTGCTCATAAAGCACATCCCACAGACCAGTGGCCGTATACTGAAGCTCTCCACTACCTATGGATTTGAGGTAACCAAGATCCTTAAGCCTTTTGAGTACCTGTCCGAGAATGTTGGTAGCATCTGTAGCCGATGAAGAGAGCAGCCGACTATGCCGGATCTGATCCAGCTGTCTCAACAATGTGTCACTTCCCTGAACTGCAGTAAGAATTTCGCCTTTACTGACTTTAGAACCAGGCTTAACCGGTTTTGAAGATGGAGAGCTGCTTTGGCATAGGCCAAGAAACAGAACCAACGGTTGCAAGTCCTGAGCGGAAATTCGGAAATGTTCCCTTATAGCCGTTTTGGACTCCTGTGTATCAGCGGTGTTGTAACAGCACACATAAGCATTCCCAGCCCGAGTTTGAATCACTGCCCTGTTAAAGATGGCCAGTGTCTGATTGACCTGCTCTCTAAATTCATCACGCTCCAGGGCATTAAAGATATCCTCATTCGTATAGCGACAAACGAATGGTGTGCTCATGAAATGTTGAATGGCAAGATTGGTAAATTGACTCATAATCCTATAGCACCTCTTCATACTGAGGTTCTGCTACACCGTCCTTAGGCTCAGTATTTGAGTGGGCCCGTATCCTGTCCACCGCCTGGTCAATTGATCGTTTTGTGCTCTGGAAGGCTTTTATTCCTCTGTCTCTATCGATTATCCACTTATACGTAAAGTGCCGGAGTGTGACAGGATCCGTCGTCGGTACCGCCCCAATCATTGTTATATTGGATTCATGCAGCATCTCGAACAGGAGAGACAGGTTACTGGCATCCAGTGTGCCGATTTCATCGACAGGCCATGCCAGGCGAATACGTTGCTCGGGACACAGGTACCGAGCAAGCGCACGGAAAATGACAATAACCGCCAGATAACTCAAACCATTCGAAGAAGCATCGTTGAAGTCTTTATCGTTACGTATATCAATCGCCCGGCCGTTTTCGACCATGGAAAGCGTCATGACAATCAGATTTTTCAATTCTTGTTTTTTATTGGTGGCGGTTCTGGTAATGACAAGAATGTTTTCAAGCTCTCGCTCCAGCTCGACAGTCGGGAGGCTTCGGGTTTGAGGGATGTGATTTTTGTCGTAGATGCGCCGGAAGCGTTCAAAATCATGCCAGCCGTCCATTTCATGAATCTTGCTCGATAGAACAATACGAATGTCGGAAAGGGCAGGTATCCGCTGACCAACATTCAGGCTACTGTGAAGCCGTCTTGTGATGCGTTTAGCCTCGCTGTCAATCAACTGAAGATTTTCGATGTAGTCGTTGATACGGCTCATCGCCAGCTCTGTTGATGTGATCAGCGCGTCTCTTAACGAGGGAAGCTGCCCTTCGATCAGCTTTTCGAGGTTGGGAAGCAATTCCAGAAGATACGGATCGGAGTCCTCATTCAGATCCGGGTGAACCAGCTGCATTTTTGTGAGCAGCTCGCTGGAACGGTTGACCCAATACTCCGTCAGCTGAGAGCCATCACGATTAAGTATCATGCTGTGAATGGCACGAGTGCTATTGATAAGCTCTCTTCGTAGTTTTCTATACCTGTTTATCAGGGCCTCGAGATCAGACACTATGGCTTCGATATTATCAAGACGCAGTCCGGACGGTTGCTTAACGCGGCTATTTACATCAACTGGGACTTGCTCCAGCACATCGGCTATGACTTTTAGGTGACTGTTTTGCCGATTTAACTGGTTGCTCAGTTTTTTCGCCGTCGATGTATAACTCTCATAGTGAGCCTTTTTGGTATCAGCAAGATTTTTTATTTTGGTCGTGGTTGCAGCCAGCTCTTTTTTGGCCGTAATCAGCTCCTCAGCCCACTTATCGTATTGGGACCACTCTTTCTGCAGCCAATTATCATAAATTGACAGGGTCTCCTGATAACTTTCCGTTAGTTTAATGCACTCCTCTTTTTCTCTGAGAGATCTTCCGGCAGCACTGAGAGTTTCATCATCAACGCCGGCCTTTTTGCATCGAAGCTTATAATCCAGTTCTATTTGACGAACGGATGCCTTCTTGTCTTCAAGTACCTTCTCTCTCTCCAGCTGCAAAGAGCCTATCCTGTCATCAATATCGGATATCTTGCTGGCTATAAGACTAATGAATTCATCCTTCTCCTCTTGAGCTACTGATTTCTCATTGTCGATACGGTTTTCATAAGTTTTTTTCAAATCTCTCAGAGATTTTTCAAATTGCCCCAGCTCGTGCCGATATTCCTGATCCCGGCTGTTAATGGCAGTCTGAATTTCAGACTTCACCACAGCAATACCATCCCTGGCGCTGATCATGCGTTGTTCAGCCTGATCTCTCTCCGCTTTCAAGCTAACCAGCTTTCTTTTAAGGGATTTGATCTTCTTATCCTGATCTGTTGCTGATACTCCTATCTTGTCTTCTTGGGTCTGTAGGCTCTGAAGTTTCTCCTCTGCAGCTTCCAATGTACTGCGAAGGTCGTCTTCATCCCTGGCTGCATCGACTTTTTGCAGGTGATCGAGCTCAAGGCTTAACCCGTAGAAATCAAGATCATCTCCCAATTGCTCATGTTGTGTCGGGGCGAGGTCTGTTCGAGAAAGGATTTCAGGTTGAATAAGGCGGCCAATATTATTAACCCAGTCAGGCTTGTTTAATCTCAAATGACTCAGTAGCGTATTTTTTTCAGGAAAAAGTGTCTTCCGCAGTGTTTCTATATGTTTTTCCTGGATTTGGGTCGCTGTTCTTGCCTGATCAAGCTCAATATGGATTTCCCTGAAATCACTCTCAAGTTGATCAATTTCGCCACGAAGGGTAGCGAAGCAGCTGTTGGCCTGTTCAAACTCAGTTTTTCGTTCCTGAAAGTCCTGCTGGGCTTGCTCTTCCTGCCGGCGCTCGCCCTCGGTCGATGCTCGTGTATCAATAAGCACCCTGATGCCAAAAATCCGCTCTCTAAGGCTAACTTCGTTTTGGTAATGTTCATCTTTCAGGACGTTCAATGCATCATTCAAAGCACGCTCAATCTGGTGTAGCTTGCTCTCTTTTTCCGATTCGAGTTTTTTCTTAACGTCCTGTTGGCTGGAGATGCTTCTAAGAATATCTTTTTCTGACTTCTCGCAGAGCGCAGTGACCCGTTCAATTTGCTCTCGCTTCCAGTCTTCTATGGATACCTGCTCTTCCGATAACGATTCCAGATAGGTTCGTGCAGCCTTGGCAGCCTCTTTGTAAGATGGAAGTTGCTCAACCTGAGCTATTTTTGCCTGAATATCTTCATCCGCCCATTTGTTCTGTTCATCCAATAGTGCATTAATCTCTGTATCAAGCAGGTTGACCGTACGTTGCATTTTTTTCTCATCATGCTCCAGATCAGCCAGCTCTCTGCCTGTCATTTCAACAAAGGATTGGTACTCTTCTTCCAGCACGGATTGTTGGGCAATGATAGTTTCCCGCTGCTCTTTAATATCTGGCAACGCAGTCGACAGGAACATTTGATAGCCCTGGATACTTTTGCGATCTACATCCAGAGCATGATAACTATCAATAGCCTGTCGTATGCTCTCTACCTTGCTTTCTTCAAAATCCCGAATGGAACGTATGTTAGAAATCAGCGAATTGTCATCGTTATGGTGTGGGAGCGTAGGAACAACACTGTCAAACTGCGTATTGATGATCATCATTTTAAGGCGATCAATCATGTTTGACCGCTTTAAAATAGCATAGGTCAGATAGTCCATGTCCTGGCAAACACTTGAGGTATCTGAACCTCCAAGGCTGTATTCCCAGGCAAGGGCGATCAATTGCCGTTTGCCGCTTGCTTGGCGAAGCTTCCGGTCATTTTGAATGATAGAGCGGTAGTCAGTAATGTTTTCGATGATGCGAGAAACATTAAATTTCTCGTTGCTTATTTTCAGATCATTGAGAAGCTCATGAGCACTACTCCCGGATTTGATCTTGTCCATCCAGTCTGGCTGAAAGAGGCTTTCTAAGGGCGATGTACTGATAAAACGATAAATAATTTTCTGGGACGGGTGCCTGAGCATGACAACTGTACGATCACCGTCGCCGCGGCGGTAATGGAAAACGATCATACTGCTCTGGGAGGGCAGATAGAAATCAATAAAGGATGACTTTCCGGCCGCTGTAGAAACTAATTTTTCCGGAGAGTGTCCGTAGAAGCATGGAATAAGTTGGAGGGCGGACGTTTTTCCTTTGCCATTACCACCTGAAAGGTTCGTATGATCGTCCACGAGGATTTCTACAATCTTCCCTCGAATATAACTGTTACAGAGTGAAATCGAAATCAGCCCTAACGGTTCCAAGAGATGCCCTCCAGTTCAATCTGCCTAGCATACACAAGAATCAAATGATACGATACTACACATTCATACAGGTCATTTTGATAAGGGTTATAGCATGTACTTTACTGACCGTAGACGCCTAATCGATATGTATCTTACCTATTTGGGGTACTGCAATCGGCAAGATCTGATCAGTCAAATAGATATTGGGACGGCTACGGCTAGTCGTGATTTTCAAACCTACAAAGCTGCCTACCCCAAAAACCTACTCTTAAATCAAAACAAAAAGCGCTATGAGGCTACACCCGAGTTCACTGCAGCATATGAGCATGACATACCGAGCGTACTCACGTTCCTAACCACAGAAACCTGGCCAATAGAACACAAAAATCCTGGTTTTGGTTGTCAGCATCAATTTTCACTCCCTCACGGAATGAACCAGAATTATGTCAGTGCCATAACCCGGGCAATAGCAAATCACAGAGCAGTAGATGTTTCATACTGCAGTGCTAACAGTGGAACAACCCACCGGCGTATACATCCTCACGCCATTATGACTAACGGACTCTACTGGTATACACGAGCTTATGACGAGGACAAGAGAGAGTTTCGGAATTTTCGCTTGAGCAGGTTATTGGAAACGAAGGATGCTTTGGATGCACCATATATAGGTCAGGAGAGTGATCGTTCGTGGGTCCATTTAGTAACTATCACCATCGCGCCCCACCCTAACCATCAAAATACTAAAGCGTTTTTGAGCGATCTGGGCCTTGAAGGCAAGCCACTTATCAACATCAGGACATCCGAAGCGATGACTGGCTTTTTATTGAGTTCATTACGGGTGGACTGCTCAGAGAGCCAAAAGATGGATCACAACCAGTTCCCATTTGTGCTCCTGAACAGGCATGAGTTGGTAGATATTTCTTCAATGGTGATCGCGCCAGGGTTTATGACGCAATAGACAAGGTTGTAAGCAGCCAAAAATACAAATTTGTACGCATCTTTAGCCATGAGAGCCTGTAATGCATAGATGGTAGCTAGGGGGACCGACCAGAAGACCCTCTACGTTTGTAAACGTGGACATCGAAAGACGCTTGTTATAGCGCTCGATAATAGGTTAAGAGTCTTCCATCTATAAACATGAAAAATAAATTCCAATATTTTCAACAGGTTACATAATGGAGTTTTTTTTGTCATTCTTTAGTGAATTACATAGAAAAAATTGTCAAACTATTTTGAAATAATGTTTTTTATGAAGATCCCAAGGATCACACAACACACTGATTTTAATGGGATTTTGTAAATATCAATTTGTCAATCTATTTTGAAAGGATCATGAGGAAATTTTGGGTGTAACGTCGCTATCTATAGCGAAAACAAGCTAGTTTCTATCCCAAACATGTTAAGAGCCATCAATATTATGGCTCTTAACTCCCGCCAAGGTCTGGCGAGAACCCGCCACTTAACGACAGCTGACTTTTTGTTGACAGATACAGCAAATAGCCATGCCACTATTTTATGTCTCGTCCCCATCCAATGGGGGCGGCGGTGTACTCAAACCCGGGGACATCGGAATCAGCAATGTACCGGGTTCATTGATAGGAATAACTCCCGCCTCGACGCTGGGTATATCTTCAAAATCATAAAAAGACATAGGTGCTGAAGGCAAGTCTGTCGTGGGAACAGGGGGTGGCTGAGTTGATGTGCCAGATCGTGGTGACGAGGTGGCTGTTCTCCCCGTACCGGATGCCGCAATGGATGTAACCGTTGCAGTGGCAACACGTGTGGTAAGCGGCGATGTGGCTACCGAAGTTGCTGCCTGGATTTTTTGACCGCTGTGTTTGGCCCGCCCGTGCATGACAAGTTTGTAATGCGTAGAAAACTCCCGGGCACAAATGGCACATCGAATCTTTTGTCCCTGTTTTGCCGGCGCGCTTTTCGACGAAACGGACTTATTCCTTTTGCCCTTTTCGCAAGTGGCTGACATTTCCGACGGTTTCAACCTGGGAATAGGGACTTTCAAATTCTCAGGCAGCGGATTACACAGCGTCATAAAATGGAGCTGAATATGATTATTTAACAAGCTTTCTGTCGCACACTCCTCACGGCATAAACTACAACGATATCGGCTTTGTCGCCACCGTGAGGCTAAATCCAGTGTATCCTGGGGGCTTATCCTTTCAGTCCTTATTCTCCCCCCCGTTTCCGTAGTGCCGGTTTGCATTGGATTCGTTTCCAATGCCGGAGGCGGAGAAAGCACTTTACGTATGGATTCTGCCCAACGAGCATACGCCTCTCTGGTCAGAAGTGGCTCATGACGACAGAGCATGTGATATTGCAGGGTCGCTTCAAACCCAAACGTTTCACCGCAAACATTACACCGTATCGGCTGATGTAACGCGTCCGATGGCGGGGTTTCCTCCTTTTCTCCCGGCGCGATGGATTGCTCAGGGATCTGCCGGGCTCCATACCGCTCATGAAGATCAAGGTGAATTTTCAAGCTCCTTTCAAGCGAAAATGTCTTATCGCACAAATGACATGCCCAGTGGCTTAGCGGTTCTGTTTCCCTCTGCGGCGCTGAAAGGGCTGTTGGCGGTAACACCATGGCGGATGCGGCCGGGGACTTGTGGACATTCGTGGACTTAACGCCCCCCCCCATTTCCTTACATTTCATTTCATGCGCTGTATAGTGAGCAACGATGCGAAAACCGCGATGGCACCGGCCACATTGGTAAGAGGATGAGCCAGACTTTCCGCTCTTCTGACCCGTCACCTTTTTCCTTCTCTTTGGTGGGCTAACACCCGATGATGTGGCAGCCGCACTCGTCGGACATTGGCGCATCATGTCGGATCGTGCCACACACTCACGATCGCCCCGTCCAGGAACAGGTGAGTGAATCTCGGCCATCGCCATGGCCAGAATATCCAGCGGACGCGTCGTCCCCGGTTCCATTTCAACCGATGCCAGTGGTGTATCAACCGACACTTCCGCGTTGATAACGGCTGGCATTTCTACCTGGGAGGATTCTTGTATGCTTCCAGCCTGTACTGATGTTTCCCCGGTTTCCTCACTGCACTGCATACTTTCCCGGGCAGGCAACGCTTCCCGTTGCCCTTCACTGACACATTCACCACATGCTCCCATGTCGGACACCATTTCCAGAGGCTGATTGAAGACAGGTGTTGGAGAAAGTGGCAATACCTCAGACAGCAAGCCCTGTGATTGAAACGCTGTTTCCGGAGAGAAAAAAAACGGTGGGGAATCCTGCCTTGATGGACGACTGCTTGAGCGCTTTACGTCATCGACAGCAGGCAGGATAAAAGCCGGACTCAAAATACGTTCAGATGCTTCGCTCCGCTGGCCAAGTAGCGGGTCACGGGTTGGCCTCGAATCGCTACTGACAGTAATAGTTCTGGCAGTGAACATGACGTGCGGCGTACAGCCTGCCGTTGTCGATGGCTGGGGCGTCAGTGTGTCTATTACCGTTGTGGAAGCAGTCACCGTGATAGCCGATGAGGTTACCAGAGAAGAGGATACCGGTGTCCTACGTTCCATGTGAAATACCAAGACCCGCGAGACGACAAAAAAATCCAGCCAACTAATTATTGGCGATTCGTAAAACTACCAAGTCATACATTCATGTCACTAACCAGTCGATAAGCATCACTGGTCGAATACCACATTCCTTTTCGTTTTCATTGAGGATTATTATTGCTTACAAAACAAAATAACCCTTGCCATACACCATAATAAACTTTGTTAGCTCTTCCATTCGATTTTGTTAGTTTAAACACTTGCCTTTTTAGTTTCGATAATTGAATGTAAGCATAATGTGAACAACCTTAACCCATTGAATAATTGTTATTGCCGTTAGATACACTGTATTTATAGATTTTTAGTTTTTAATTTATTGGTATTCACTGTGTTTTCAAAACTCATGTCGACGTCTAACCTGAGCAGTATTAGCAGCCGGTTTCCTTCCTTTGCTCATCTCATGCCATCCAGGAGAAGCGGAGAACTGCCATCCAGCAGTGTCGACACGGAGACTGAAACATTAGAATTAACACCCACTTCCACTTCAATGTTCAGAAGTCTTACAGCCTCTCTGGGAGACCTTACACGCTCAGCGACAACCGGCAACGTGCGAACGGTTGCTACGTTTGATGCGCAAATACTCGGTGAAAAATTCTACAAATACTCACACCCTGCTCTCGGTAAACGGCTGAAAAAAACGTTGAATGAACATGTAATGGAAGCCCCAGAACGACATGGGGAAGACTTAAAGCATAGTTTCATCAAATACCCTGTTATCAAACAATTTCTTACTGAGATCCCCACAGGGAAAAAGGGTTATCAGGTAGACCAACTAAACATGCATGATAGTTATGAACAATTCCAGGCGTTTATCGCTGCATTGCTGAAGGGGAAGCCACCAACGGCCCCCTTGTATACCACGCTTAAAGCCATGCTCCTTGATGCGGGCTTCGATATAAAGCAGGCAACCGATGGAGAACAGGCTTATCGTCTCGTCTACGTTGGATTAGCGCAAAGGAAAGCCCAAAGTGAACTCTCTCTCCTGGAGGCAATAAAATTAAAAGTAAGCAATATATATTCAAGCACGGAACACCTGCACAAAAGTGAGGTGATCAAAAGCATTGACAAGGCCAACCAGGAACGTCTGCACTTAATAAAGAAGACGCTTTTATTACGGGATGTTGTTAATTTTCATAACCAATATGTGACATGGTGCGAAATGCCTCCCATTGAGCCCATCGTTTTTTCTACGTTGACCGACAGAAAACCGAAACAAGAGGATACAGTGGCGTCTTTGGAAAACCTGCAAGCCAATCTTGAGAAGGAAAACAGGGCTATTGAGCACGAGTTTACCCAACTGTATAACAGCCTGCCTTCGACATCGACACTCGAGCAGAAAAACCAATTCCGGCTTATGACTCTCCCTGACAATATGTCAGTGACGACGGTTTGTAATGATATGGAAGTCGTGATGTCGCTTACGCCGGGGTGGCGGGATGTGCTTCGCAACACGAGAGTACTTTACCGACGGGCTTATGTGGATGAAAGTACCAAAAATACAACTCGATTCAATGAACTTAGAGAGCTTAAAAGATTATTTGAGGAGATGAAGCACATCGTCACATGGGAGGACATCGATAAGGCCGTGTGGGCACAAAATCTCATGGTTCAATGGCTGGTGAAAAACATGCCAGTCCCACTGTGCCAGATGGGTCCCTTCAAGTGCTCATCCGGCAATCGTAAGGCATGGAAAAGGGCCTTTACGAGGTGGGATATATCCTGGAAACCGAGAATAACCGGTGTTCAGTCCATGGAAGTAACGCCGTCTTGTTTCCAGCGCTTTATTTATCGATAAACGCAGACGCTTGAACTGTCAGGTATCAGCTCTTGTTTTATCTGTTTATTAATTATTCTTTATCACTAAAGAAGCTGACTTGGGTGTTAGCTTAAGTTCAGTACTGACGGATTTTTTGTTGTTACATACAGTGTTTCAAACTCGGGTATACGCTGCTCCCATACAGGCGTTCCCTCACCAATCATTTGTTGAATGACATCGAGAAACAGGCGGGATTTAAGGGGTAAATCCCTGTGAGGATAAACGGCATAAAACGTACCAAAGTCAGCCAGATTGATGTGTGTCATCACAGGAATGAGCTTCCCCTCCAGGATTTCATCATTGATCATTTCGGCGGTCACAACGGCTAACATATTGCCACTGATGGCGGCCTCTAGCATACCATCCTGTTCGTTCGTTTTATAAATGGCATTCAGGTGGAGGTAAGATTCTTCTCCGTTAGTGTCATAGTATTTAAACTTATCCATCAAACGCCCGTTAAACGAGTAAACGGCTGCGGGCAATTGTTCAAGTTCCGCTACAGATTGCGGCGTGCCCTGCCGTTGTAAAAAATCGGGCGAGGCAACAATAAGAAGGCGGTTTCTGGCCAGCTTTCTATAAATAAGGCTTGAATCCGCTGAATAACCTGTTCGGAACCCAATATCAAAGTTCTCGGCAATAAGATCAACCATCTTGTCTTCCAGCCTCAGCTCTATGCTGATGTCGGGATATAATGTTTGATAGTGAACCACGGCCTTCTGTACATAATGACGCCCGAAGTGGCAGGTACTGTTAATCCTTAAGGAACCCATGGGTTTTGAGTGAAAGCATTGTGCCTGTAGTCTCGTTTCATCAAGGACTGTACGCAAACGCTTAGCTTGAACCAGTATCTCGTTGCCAGCATTTGTCAATGACATAGACCGCGTCGTTCTGTTGAGCAGGCGTATACCAAGCTCATTTTCTAATTTGTGTATTTGTTTTGAAACCATCGAGCGATTGACTTGCATTTGCTCTGCAGCACTCGTGAACGATTTTGCCTCTGCCACGCGCAGAAAGAGTAGTAAGCGCTCAGTAAACCCCATGCGTCATTGGTTCGCATTGTTGCCATTGTGACAACAATATAATGCTTATCTGTCCATTTTCCAGCCGTCGTTTTTCCCTATATTTCTTATGCCAGTCAGTTGTCTGACAAACAGGTCCATTCACATTCTCACAAAAGGTTGTTGTAATGAGCAAAATCGCAATCAGCAAAGAGGGAAAAATCACTTATGTCTCTATTGATAATAAGCCGATCAATTTATTAACCATTGACCTGATTAATGAATTAAATAAATTTATCCTGTCATTGAAAGATGACAGGGATACGACGGTAGTAGTTTTCAAATCATTGAACCCTGTTTTTTTCCTGGCTCATCTTGATATCACCCTCATCAACGGTACGCCGGGTGGCCAAGCGGCCTGCATTGAATTTAGCCATTTGATTCATAACATTAAATCAATGCAACAGTTATCCGTATGTATTGTTGATGGTTATGCGCGCGGGGGAGGCGATGAATTTGTCATGGCCTGCGATTTATCGTACGGCACTGAGAATGCAGCTTTTGCCCAGCCTGAACTGTATATCAATATTCCTACAGGTGGTGCGTATTCTGGCACAACTTGAACACCGATTCTGGTAACTCTTGAACACCCATTCTGGTAAGTCTTGAACACTGAT
>NZ_BAABFL010000429.1:0-19686 GCF_039540975.1 Kistimonas scapharcae | reverse complement strand
GTTTTGTGCAAAAACTGTACTCTGTTGCCAAAAGTACGGCCAGCTTGCTCACATTCCCAAGGTTAAGCGGGATTTAAGGAATACTGGTGAATTATTCGTCGTTACTGGATCATTTGCTCAAGGTAACCTTCTTTGTGCTCTTCTCTGCGCCCTGACTTGCCGATTCCTTATATCATGCTCTTGCCTGGCAATCTGGTATTCCTGCCTTAATGTTTCGCAATGGTACCTCCGACACCATGAATCAAACTCATCTAAATCCTTGCATACCAGATCCTTATGAATAATCCAGTCTTTAAGCGACACCACAACTCTATACAACCAGGGTTTTCTGTTCGCAATGGGCTCATTTGCTTCAACTGTCCATCTGTGGCGGAGTGCACTTATCCATGTCAGCGTTACTGTGCAAGGCTTAGATCTGGCACTAATTGAAATAGACATTATGTCCCTGTCTTTTCTGAAATCTCAGAATATTTTATAACCCGTGAATTACCTAATTTTAAAACAACCACTCTTTAATCATAGACATCAAACTTTAGCCAGCGTTCAGTATTCAATCACGATTATATATTGTGTTAATCCAGCAACTTATTATTGATTGAATATTTTGGCTATTTTAAGAACAGGTCTTTAGCTCCCTACCAGACCTGCTCATACCCTATATCGTCACTCAGACTTGAGGTTATCTGCATAACGCAGATAGTCATTCACCTTCACAACACCGGAGTACTTCTCCATAGCATCGGCATCACTCATCCCTGGCGGCACTATGCCGGGTCTTCCCGGTTGCCAGTCAACAGGGGTTGCCAACCCGGTCCGATCCGAGAACTGGATAGCATCCAATGTGCGTAGTATTTCATCCACATTGCGTCCCGTTGTCATGGGGTACGACATCATCAACCGTACACGCTTATCAGGCCCAATAATAAATACGGTGCGTACAGTCGCATTATCCTTGGCACTGCCCAGACCTTCCTTCTGGACGTCAGGATCACGGGATTCACCAAGATCACCGGGCAACATGTCGTACTGTCTGGCAATATCAATAACGTTGTCAAAACCCGGGCTGTTTCCGATAACCGCGAAAGGCAGGCGCTCGTCACTCTCCCGTCCAAGAAAACGATTGATGTCGCTGACCCAGCGGTTATGTTCATCAACCGTATTGATGCTTAATACATACAGGCTGGTTTTCCGGCGCTGAAAATCCCCGATACGCTTGGCCAATGCGCCAATCTCCGTGGTACAGACCGGTGTAAAATCCTGGGGATGGGAAAACAAAATACTGTAACGCCCTTCCAGCTGATCATGGAAATGGATTTCACCACTCGTGCTGTTTGCATAGAAATCCGGCGCCTCGCTACCGATATTCAACGCATATGCCGTGTTGTGCATAGTGATAGTGCATAACATCAAACTACTCAGAATACCTCCCTCGCGAAAGCCTTTGACGACACTTAACAACCGCTTCCAGCTCTCCCGATCACACTTCATCCGTTGATACAACGTATTCAGCCAGGTATTCATTCAGACACCTCCACCTGCGATACAAACTGAAGCCATTGCCGCAGGCCTGTGACAACGCTTCATTAAGGATGAGCCCTGCACAGGACCAGCCTTACCCAACGTACGCCCAAAAGCGTTGACCGAATATAGTTCACTGCTGAAAGCGTGTTTCCTTAGCGGTTAGACCATTTGAAAATATCAGGCTCAATAAATCGTATTCATTCATATCGATGTAATCTGTTGTTTATGCCTTTCCAGAAACACACAAACCTGCATAAAAAAACGCAGCATAGCTGCGTTTTTTTAACCGTTATCGAACCACTGTCAGGCGACGCTTTCCTTGCGTTCAGCCTTCAGTGCATCCGTCATCCGGTAAAGCTCCATAAACACATTGTGATATTGGTCATCACGGATGGTATTGGGAAAGTTGTCATAAGCCACTGCGTTGAACTGGGCATGTACCAGCACCCTCACTGTCTGGCGAGGCAAGCTGATACGCCACGGCAACCGTTTGACCGGTTTTCGCTTTGCTGTCCGACTGTAGGCGTAAGGAACAAACTCCCGTAATGCCTTCTCACTGCTGGCCCGAACAACCATCAGGTTCGGGTTTTCACTATGCTGCACGATACTTATAATACCGCTGCTGGTCAGTAGCCACATGATGCGTCCCTGCGTCACGTTTAAGGTTCAATTTCAGCTTAGGCGATAAACCGGAGAAATTCCGTACCCCTTATCCACAGGTCCGCTATCAATGATTTCCTACAGACACCCTGTCAGTCCTATTCTTACCACAGCCTTGGCAAGCGCATTGATAATCCTGCTCTCCGGCTGCACGCGTGATGAGTATGAACCCTACTATGACGCATGGAACAACAATCCGTTCGACTGCCTTCGCCTACCTTATTCGCAGCAAGAGGAATGTTTGAAAGCACAACGTATGCCTTATGACGACTATATGGAAGAAAGGGACAAACTGCTGGCTCCTTCCTCAAAAGACAACGAGAACAGCCATTGAATCGGGTGTTAGCGAAATCCCCCGAATACCCCTGCTCCGTTTGATGCGCATCAACGCCCTGTTGTAGTGACACTCCTAGAATCTGTCCGCCCCTTGCTTCATAGCAACGGTCTGTTTTGTCCTTCCATAACTACGCTTTACCAAGGACCCAACGTACATGTTCAAGAAGTCTCTACTCCCCCTCGCCATAGCTGCAGCCATCAGTGCGCCCCTTCTGCTCAGTGCCTGCAGTTCATCCACTGAAGAACCCGCTCAACTCACCACCGCTCAACAGTCTCAGGAAGCGCAGGTTGAAAAGCAATTCAGGACAACCGTGGATGACTATTTCAACAAGAACGTAGCCCTGAATCCGTTCACAGCGCCAATGCTTGGCATCTATACCTACAACGATCAGTTCGGTGATTACCTGAGCGACGATTACCTGGCTTCGCAAAAGCAACTTGAACAGACTTATCTTGATAAGGTTGAGCAACTGGATCGCGCCGCACTGCCCCACGACCTGAAGATCGCCTACGACCAGTTCATCTATGACCGAAAAATGGCTCTGCGCGGGTTCGAGTTCCCTTCCCAGTACCTGCCGTTCAACCAGTTCTACAGCCGCGCCAATACCTTTGCGGAATTGGGCACAGGCACTTATGCACAGCCCTTCAAAACCGTGAAGGATTATGAGGATTTCCTGACAAAATCCGATGGCTTCGCCGACTGGGTGGACCAGTCCATTCAGCGTATGCGCGAAGGCATGAAACACGACGTTGTCCTGCCCCAGGTTCTGGTAGATATGGTCATTCCACAACTGGAAGGCTACGTGACTGCTGAGCCCGAGAAGAGTGGTTTCTGGAAGCCCGTCAGCAACATGCCGGAAAGCTTCAATGCAGAAGACCGTGAACGCCTGTCAGTCGCTTACCGTGCAAAAATCACGCAGGTGATCAACCCTGCCTATACCCGTCTGGCTGACTTTCTGAAGCAGGAATACAAGCCAAGAACCACCGTCGCTTACGGTGAACTGCCCAACGGTGACGCGTGGTACCAGTATCTGGCGGATGTGAATACCACCAGCACACTTTCTGCCGAAGAAATCCATGAAATCGGTAAGAAAGAAGTGGCGCGTATACTGAGTGAAATGGAACAGGCCAAACAGGATTACGGCTTCAAGGGCTCTCTGAAGGAGTTCTTTACTTACCTCAAGGGAGACCAGTTCTACTGGAAGGATCCCAAGCAGCAGGTCGCCGATTACGAAGCCTACAAGGCACAGGTGGATGCCGTTCTGCCCAAGTACTTCCACCGCATGCCGAAAGCGGACTACGTGATCAAGCCTGTACCCAAGGCCACTGAAAACAGTGCCGGCGTCGGCTATTACAACGAAGGGACACCGGACGGCAGCCGTCCCGGTATGTTCTTCGTGAACACCGGCCGCGACTAACAGCTGCCCATGTGGAACAAGGAAACCCTGTTCCTGCACGAAGCTGCACCGGGCCACCACTTCCAGGTATCCATCAAGCAGGAACTGGAGAATGCGCCCAAGTTCCAGATCTACAGTGACTACACCGCCTACAGCGAAGGCTGGGGGGTTTACGCGGAATCACTGGGACGGATGATGGGACTGGAGAAAGATCCTCTCCAGTACTTCGGCAAGCTGAACGAAGAGATGCTGCGCGCCATGCGCCTGGTGGTGGATACCGGCCTGCACCATTACGGCTGGAGCCTTGAACAGGCTGAGCTGTATATGCGGGACAACTCCGCACTGGGTGACGGCGATATCCACACCGAAGTCCGTCGTTATGCGGCCATTGCCAGACAAGCTCTGTCCTACAAGATCGGTCAGCTGACCATCACCCGTCTCCGTGAAGGCTCCCAGCAGGCACTGGGCGACCAGTTCGATATCCGCTATTTCCACGATGAAGTACTGGACAGTGGCGCACTGCCCATGACCATCCTGGAAGCCAAGATTAACAACTGGACCCAGGAGCAGCTGAACAACCAGGGCTAAGTGACACCGGCAGCTTAATAACCCATAAAAAAACGCAGCCGTTAGGCTGCGTTTTGATACAGGCAGTAGCAGTAATGATACAAGCGGATCACTTTACAGGCTGTGCGGCCAATGCTTTGTTTGCTTCCGTGCCGCGTTTCCGTGTTGGTTTCCTACCGCAAAAAAGCAACCTACAAAGTGATCAGCTTGCTGCCCCTTGTTGTTATTGTTATGGGCCAGATAGAGCGGTGTTCTTATTATTTTTATTGTGACCTGACTATTACAGGTCTCGTGCCAGAATTTAAATACCCAATAAAATCAATAAGATAATAAAAAAACGCCTGATAAACAGGCCATGATAAGCACGTGATTTGTTACCGGCAATCACAACAGAGGTAACGTCTTTCAAAGAGCAGGTAACAGGCTCTTATGACAACCAGCACACTACTCCAGCACATCGACTTTCACTTGCACTTCATACACAGCATCCACCGTACTGTATCGCCGCACATTGAAACCGGACGTCCGCCCAGTTCCTTCCCGGCTGGTACTGCTCACGGTCAACCATTCACCGACCTTACCGGATACCTGCGTATCCACCTTTCGGCGGTCAAACGACTCACCATCGTGCCGAACGCTGTCATCCGCATGGTAGATATCCAGCACCACCTGTTCCCCCTGCACCCGGGCACTGGCATAAAAGCCCCGCTCCGCTGTCTTGTAATCGGTTTTGGTGCGGTAACGGCCATACTCATCAAACATATCCGTCCTGACCGGTAATTCACGCCCCACACTGATATAGGCGGGTAAACCTTCCGTTGCCCTGACAGTTTGTTCGCCCCGTCGTTTACTCTGGCTGGAACCGGTAGAAATCACGATACTTCCCTGCCCCTGGCCATCACTGCTGACAACACCATCCACACCGATGGTTCGCCCGGCCAGCGTCTTACCTCCCGGAGTACGCACCGTAATCATCAACTGGTGCGGCGGGCTATCCAGCTTGCTGACCAGCGCCTTGACGGCTTCGAACTCTTCGTCCGTCACCCTGAGCACAAGATTTTCACGGTAGGGCATCACGATACTGTCCTTCGACAGCAGCGGCTTGACCAACCTGGCCACTTCGTTGGAATCGGCACGAAACAGGCTGATATTCTGAATCTGACGCTCAGCCGCCACGGCAGCCTGAGCCAGGCAGACCGTCGCGAGTAAAACGAGTAGCAGCCGACGCATCATGGTTGACCATCTCCCTGTGCCTACATCCACACTATGCCTGATTGTCTCACTATACATTCAATCGTTCCTGCAGGTATCCATGACGGACAGGTTTCAGACAGGTTGTGGAATGTCCTTCTGGTCATCGACAATAAAATGGTACAGCTCTGCGTATTCATTCCGCAGTTGTTGCAAGCCCATTTCTCGCTGCTGATCATCCAGTTCCTTATCAATCATCGCGATATCCTCAGGCAACAGGCAGGTATCAATCCTCGGCAGGATAAACTGGTTTTCACATTCCAGGTGTTCCAGCTGCAGGTCGATGTAACGCAGGTAATCCTTCATCACGGTTTCTATCGGTACGACCTGATCATTGACAATGGCGTTGAAATCCGCATCCAGTTTTTGGGTCAGCGCTTCCAGGGTTTCATGCTGCGCCACTACCCGGTCAATGACATCCCTTAGCTCGGGATCCGTGCTGCGCGCATGCATTATCGAAAACACCCGGTCTTCCAGCGGATGATGGAATTTTTCAGGCCAGGTACGGATATAATCAAGGGCGTCCAGGATCACCGAGAGCTTTGGCGAGCGGCTCTCATCCTGGCTGTAATACGCCATTTCCTGATCCAATCGGTCGAGTAGGCATTTCAGATGCTTATGATCATTCGTGAGACGATCCAGCAGGCGTGACATGGCATTCTCCCATTGGCTAAGTGTTGTTATGTAGACCCAACCTCAGGGTTAACCACATGCGCAACGGGTGTATTGACCAGTATCATGGTACCAGCCAGATTCACAGAGCCCGATCCCTACCCACAGCTTTAGCGCGCAATCGCTGCCTTCACAGCCCGACAGATACCCATAAGGTCATTCGGCGCCAGTTCAATTTCCAGTCCGCGACGACCGGCGCTGACATAGATAGTTTCGAACTCTTGGGCGGTGCTGTCCAGCACTGTCGGCAGTCGTTTCTTCTGGCCCAGGGGGCTGATGCCCCCCACCACGTAACCGGTGGCACGCTCGGCATCTTTCGGGTTAGCCATATCGGCCTTCTTTGCATTCAACGCTTTGGCGCAGGCTTTCAGGTCCAGCTGCCGGGTAACCGGGACAATCGCCACGCTCAGCTGGCGGGCATCACCATTGAGTGACACCAACAGTGTTTTGAACACCCGGTTGCCTTCCAGACCCAGGGCTTCAGCCGCCTCGGTGCCGTAGGAAGCCACGGCCGGGTCATGGTCATACTGATGGATGTGATGAGTAATACCCTGCTTGCGGGCAACATTAATGGCTGGTGTCATGGAAATAGTGTCGTAGGATCATGCTGCAAAGCCTGCATCATAATCCTTTGGGGTAGTGGATCAATGTTGTGTCACTTTCTTCCTTGCTGGCATCAGGCGGAATCCGTTTCCCATTGCCGGCAAAGTATCCCGTCGGGACGATGGATTACATCCTGCCCTGCTATAGTTCCTGTCCTGGTTATAGGCTCATTCAGTGATTCAACATCAGATTGTTAAATGGGAAGTACCATGGTTTCTGTCTGCAAGCAGCGAGTCGCCGTGATTGGCGCCACGGGGCAGGTTGGACTGCCGTTAACCATCAACCTGCTGTTACAGGGGCATGAAGTCACGCTGCTGGCACGCGCCCGGAACCGACTCAAAAACGACAAGTTGCAGATACTGCTGCAATACGGCGCGCACCTGACAGAACTTTCGGATATGTCAGACGTCACCGCGATGGCAAACGCCTTGTCCGGGATTGAGACCCTGATCTGTGCAGTACCCGGTTCAAAAGCGATCATCACACAATCCGAACCGCTATGGCTGGAAGCCGCTATTGCGGCGGGTGTCAAACGCTTCGTCCCCTCAGAGTTTGGCGCTCACACCCGTGCGATCCAGATGGGTGAAGGGGAAGTGTTTGATAACAAGAAGCGCCTGCACGACAAACTGTTCAACGCAGACATCGGCTGGACATTGTTTTATAACGGCGGCATATTCGATTATTTCCTGCCCAATCTCCGTTTTTTCCCGAAGATCACAACATTCGGCGATCTCGACATCCCCATTTGCACCCATCATATTCAAGACATCGGGCGTTTGGCCGCACTGGCCTTTACCGATGAGCGTACCCTGAACCACTGTGTACAGGTGGATTTCAACATGCTGTCTCAAAACCGGATGCTGGAGATTCTCAAAAGCGCGTTTCCCGCATACCCCTTTGAATACCAGCACTACTCAACAGATTACATCATCGAAGCGCGCGCCAGTGCCGGCAATGCTGTCAGCGCCAAGAAAGGCGCAGAAACCGATCTCGAACGCTGGGGCATAAACTATGTCGTCTATGTGCTGGGCCTGCTGACAGCCTTTACTGATGAAACCCTGCGCGCCAGCGAACTCTATCCCGATTTCAGGGTGATACAGACACCTGAGCAGGCATTGCACGATCCAAGGTTTGTCTTTGAATGGTGAATGCCGGCGCGAAATCATCTACAGGAAACGAACCATTCAAGCGGAAAGGCAGGATACGCGGAATCAGTGTCCTGCCCACTTACTCCAGAGAAACCGCCGTACCGCTGACACTGACCATCAGCATACTTCCCTGCTCACCGACCACTTCGTAGTCAAGATCAATCCCCACCACCCCGTCTGCACCGAGCGCACGGGCATTGTCTTCCAGTTCAGAAAACGCCACCTGTCGTGCCTTGGCCAGCTCTTTCTCGTAGGCACCGGAGCGACCACCGATAATATCGCGCAACCCGGCAAACAGATCCTTGAACAGATTCGCTCCCATGATCGCTTCTCCCACGACGATTCCCCTGTAGTGGGTAATGGTACGGCCCTGTACCGTCGGCGTTGTCGTCATCAGCATCAGAAACCTCCCGGGACATCGTCCCATTGACCGCTGATAACTATTGTCTGTCATGTCGGGTCTCGCCAGTTATGAGCAACAAAGATTCAAAATATCACGCTGCCACATAGACGACGTTTCACGACAAAACGTACTCCCGCTCAACCCGACAGATGCGGACACGGTAGTCGCTATACCATAGTTGTTTACCCCGTCGCTGCGCCTCCTGATGATCCACATTCGCTTTCCAGGCACGGATGGCGGCAAGATCCTGCCAGTAAGAAACCGTGATACCCAACCCATCGCGAGCGGACTCCACACCCAGGAATCCTGGCTGTTCCTGCGCCAGTTCCAGCATGCGCATAGCCATAGCGTTATAACCGGCATCTTCCTCTATCCGCCGTGAGGTAAAGATCACCGCGTAATAGGGTAGCTCCGGTGTGTCAGCAATGATTGTCATTATTTTCAGCTTCCAGAAACAGAAAAGGCCGCCAAACGGCAGCCTTTCAGGACGAGTATTACCTGAACCGGATCAGGGCTTCAAGCCACTCATGTATTCAATGGCACCACTGATTTCATCACTGGAACAATCGCCACAGGTACCGTTAGCCGGCATGGAACGGATACCGTTGATCGCATTATTCAGGATAGCCTGGTAGGAACCGGCATCAGCCAGCCGCTTGTCCCAGGTGGCCTTGTCGCCTTTCCTGGGTGCGCCCAGTACGCCGGCGGTATGGCAGGCGGTACAGTAGGTATTGTAAACCTGCTCACCACTGCGCGGACCGGATGCAACGGCTGCCGCACCACCACCGGCAGCGCATTCTTCACCCGCCACACAGAGGCTTCCCACGGCTTTGATCCGGTCTGCGATTTCACTGCGGGTGACTTCATCCAGATCCCCGGCAGGCTTGGCCATGACCAGTCCGGCAAACAGTCCCCCCAGCAGTACTGCAGCCTGTACAGCGCGCATCTTTTTGAAGTATGCCACTAGTCGTTCCTCATCATCTGACGCTTGAGCTCCACCCGACGATTATCGTTATGAAATTGTGTCACACCGGGCTGGCCTGAATTGTTATAGCAGCCGCGATTATACGTCAAACCTGCGGCCAGCAACAATTCCGATTAACTGTCAATTCCGGCATACACTGGCGAACCGCGGCGATTACACCTACGCTGGCAGCGGCTTTCATCCAGACAAGCAACGGAGTACGACCGTGCGCTACTTGCTTACCCTACTGCTAGGTGTATTGTTTTCCTGGTCACTTTCAGCATTCGCCACCACACCGGTAACCAGCCCGGCAACGTCCCTTAAACCCCTGCGGGTCGGCAGTGCTGGCGACTATCCCCCGCTGACGCTGCAGAAACCTGACGGCACCTGGGAAGGCTTCGCCATTGATATGGCGCGTAACCTGGCCAAACACCTGGGCCGAGAACTGGAGCTGGTCAAAACCAGCTGGCCGACACTGCATGCCGACCTTTCCGCTGGCAAGTTCGACCTGGCCATGGGCGGCATTTCCTTCACAGAGGGACGCAGTCAACAGTTCCTGATGAGTGAGACGGTATTTGAAGATGGCAAAGTCGCCCTGACCAACTGCCAGCTCCATCCCTACCTGTACTTCTATTCCGCAGCCGACCTGCTGACTTTACTGAATCAGCCCTTGGCCTGTGGCTCCCCATTATTGATGGACACCGTGCTGACGCCCAAGCAGCAATACTGGATGGGCGTGAAATGCGGCGGCACCAAACCGCCGGATAATGTACCGTTCGAGTTCCTGCACCCACCGGTACAGGTGGTGGAAAACCCAGGTGGCACCAACGAGCTGCTGGCCAAACAATGGCTTCCGAAAGCAGCCATCACCATCGCCCATGACAATGTGGAACCTTTCCGCACCCTGGTGGAACTGAAGGCGCATGTAATGATTACGGATCGGGTGGAAGCCCTGTATAAAAGCCGGGTCATGCCGGAACTGTGCGTGATTAACCCTGACGCCCCCTTCAACCGAAGCCCCAAGGTGTATATGACGCGCAAAGAGAGCAAGGCACTGATGCAAGAGGTTAACGAATGGCTGGAACAGGTGGATAAAGCCTCAATCCAGAGCCGCTGGTTCTGATTCAGACCATCGACTCCGTTACGCTGCCACCGACGCCCGCACCATGACACCGATTAGGGAGAAATCAGCAAAAAAGCATGGACTTGGCTATACGTCCTGAGTATTATGGGCGCCGCTGGCAGCGGTCAAAAACCCTGTCTGCAATGGCGTTTGCACCCTTAGCTCAGCTGGATAGAGCGCTGCCCTCCGGAGGCAGAGGTCAGAGGTTCGAATCCTCTAGGGTGCGCCATAAAAAATCAATGACTTATCCTATTTTTTTCCCGCTAACAAACCTGTTCCATTTCACTATTTGCTACGCCTTTGCTACACCACAGATCAATAAAACCGGTTTAATCTTCATCGTCTTTCCGCGCCAGAAAACACCTGACTTTTTCTAGCAACCCGAATATCCCACCAGCGAACCGATCACGCACAACCAACTGATCCCGTTCAGCCTCCTGTTCCAGCCTGCTGTGCTCTTTGTAGGCGGAGCAAGGGATGATATGCATGGGTCTTCCAAGACACCCACCATCCATATCGCGCCGCAAATTGATGAACCTGCGAATTTTTGGGGACAATAACTTTAGCTCATCAGACATACTCAAGCACCCATACGAAATTCTGTCGACACCGCTATAACCGACACCAACCCGCTTCAGCATGGAAAAATTGCATTACCATTACAGGCCGTCATTTCGACTCTCATAGAAATTATTCAGATCAAAACATACAACCGATACCGTTCCATCCTAAAACAGCGAGACTTCATAATACAAAAGAACTCTCGAATTTGAGCAAGCCCACACTTGCCCATGAGCCAGCACCATGCTCGGCTCCATAGACTGCACCGACTTCAAGAACTAGATCTTCGAGATGCTTTTCCAGAAGAATTAGTATCATACCCTCTATAAAGGGCGGGCTCTTCCTTCACAGTAGAAGAGCGTTGTTTTGTTATGATTCCATCAAACAATAAAAGAAAAGCGTTAGTCACTACGTAAATAATATTGCAACCTGCTAGTCATACAGCCTCAGAACAGTTCAGTAAAATTTCATATTTCCTTCTGATGACGGTCAATAAATAATGCGCCAGTTTCGTTATCATTTGTAACTCATCATTCCGTACGTTGGTCTCAAAAGCGTAAAAAATATGAAATTCAACAGCTTGGCTAAACCGCTGTCACTGATAGCGCTGTCAACTTTGTTTACGGGTTGTGCATCTGTGATGCAGAGCAACCAATTTGATGGTTTTGAAGAAAAGTTGCAGCAAGGGGCAATCAACGAAGCCTCAAGCTATGCAATTGAGCAGGCCGACATTGATCCTGAGACTGGCCACGCAACGGATCTTTTGTGGGCTCTGCAGGCGGGTAATATGATGCGTTACCAAAAAGCCTACACCCAGAGCAACCAGTATTTTGATGATGCCGAAATCATTATCAAGAAGGAAAATGGAGAGGGACTTGCAAAGGATGCAGCTGAGACTACAGGTAGCTTGCTGGTCAATGATGCTGCCCTTGATTACGAGCCGACAGTTTATGACGGCATCATGGCTAATACTTATAAAGCACTGAATTTCATGAAAGAGGGTGCGGTTCAAGATGCTCGTATTGAATGGAACCGTGTCGATGAGCGTCAGCGCCGTTCAGCAGAATATTTTGCCGAAGAGATCAGCGAGTTACGAGCTGAACAGGAGCAAGAGCTGGAAAATGGCAAAAAAGGTGACACTACCGCGAAGCGCGTAGAACAAAGCCTACAGAAGTCTGATGCCATCCTGAAAGAGCAGGGCATCGACATGGCGCAATGGGCACCGTACAAAAATTATGTCAACCCTTTCAGCACTTACATGCATGGCCTCTTTTTCATGCTCAATGCTCAGGGTAGCAGTGACTATAACAAAGCCTATGACAGCATGAAACGTGCCTACGGCCTGACGAATAATGCAGCTGTCAAAACAGACATGAATATGGCTCGTAGCCTAGCTCAAGGCACAAGCATAAACCGTTTCAAATCTACAGTCTGGGTAGTGTTTGAAAATGGGCTTTCCGTTAAAAAAGAAGAATTCCGAATTGATCTTCCTGTCTTCTTATTGGACAACAACGTAAAGTACACTGGCATTGCTCTACCCAAGCTAGTCGAGCGTAATGCGGCCTATCCAGCCCTTCAGATTGGAACGTTCAAGACCAATTCACTGGCGGACATGGACAAGATTATTAAGGCAGAGTTCAAGGAAAGATTTCCTTACATTCTGGCCAAAGAACTTGGCCGAGCAACGCTCAAAACCGTGATGCAAAAACAAATCAATGATCAGAATCCAATGGCTGGACTCGTGGCCTCTGCTTATCAGCTAGCGAGTACATCTGCTGATATCCGTATGTGGTCTTCACTGCCGAAGGAATTTCAGCTGGCCAGACTGCCGAAAACGGCCGACTCACTGGTCATCAAGGCAGAAGGTATGGCAGTTCCTGTTGAGGTAGAGCTAGGCAAGAATAGTCGATTCGATATCGTTTATGTCAAGGCCTTTAGTGCCAGCCAAGCGCCGGAAGTCAAGGTTATTTCAATTTAATAATTAACAGGGTTAGCTTCAATATGTTTAACAAAACAGGGAAATTAGCTGTCGTCGCCATGACAGTATCATTGGCATTACTGGGTGGATGCGCGACAGGCACATACTATGTCGACCAAAATACGGACTCAGTCGCGGTCATGACTCTGGATTATAAAGATTTCGAAAAAGCCGCCAGTAGTGCTGTCGATGATATGAACGCATCTCCTTTGCTGATTCATCCGAAGGCAGCGCAAGGGGCTCGCTACGTTGTTGCCGTTTCCAGCATCCTGAATGATACAACGCAGCGCATTGATACTGATCAGCTGGCAAAGAAAGTACGTGTTAGCCTGCTGCAGTCCGGCAAGTTCATCACGACTACGGCTATTGGAGCTAATGGAGCAGAGGATAAGATGACTGCCCAGGTCAGAGAGCTGCAGAACTCAAAGCTGATGAACCAGAAGACAGTCAAGAAGAACGGCACTGTCATTGCGCCTGACTTTAGCCTCAGCGGTAAGATCATTCAGCGTAATCACAGCGTAGATAGTCGTACACAGCAGGTGGATTACTATTTCCAGCTAACTCTGACAAATCTCGAAAATGGACTGGCCTACTGGGAAGGCGAGTATCCCATTATTAAGCGTGGTAATAACAAAACCGTCACTTGGTAAATCGCTTCTAATGTCAGCCACCTGTCACTTTTAGACTGGCGGCTGACTCGAATCGAGTGTTCTAAAGGTCATCAAAAATAAAGGGCGCTTACCCTGATCATGAAAAAGACGTTCATTTTATTGCTGGCGGCATTCACGCCATGGCTAAATGGTGCTTCTTACGCACAAGAGGCAGAAAATCCGGTTCCATCGCAGACCCTGGAAGAGGTCAAGGCCGCCAGTGAGAAACGCGTTAGTAATGCGGTAGACGATGTCAATACTAGAGCTCAGGAATACGTTCTGCGAAAAAAAGGACAATTACGCAAGCAGGGACGTTCGAATGAAGTTTTCGTTTCCTATGGAGCCGCACGCGTTAATGCGAAAGGAGCTTCTCCGGACTGGGGAGACTCTCGCATTATTGCATATCAACGCGCTCAAATGGATGCCAGAGAAAAGCTTCTGAAAACGCTGTACTCAGAAGTCACCAGTGAGATCGTGAAAGACTCTTTCAAAACGAACAAACTTCCCAAATTCGAGCCCGAAGAGCTGCAAAGTCAGAGCAAATTGGAAAGCCTTCTGGACAAACTGACCGCTTTGGCGGATGCCACGCTAGATGAGAAGCTGTCGGAAAAAGGCATAGACCCGGCAGAATACAATGCTGCGCCGCCAGAAAAACGTAAAATCATGATGAAAAAAGCGTTCAGTAAAACGACTGAACGTTTATCCCGCGGTGATTTGAGCGGCACTTTGGTAACCAGAACATTTGAAACCACTGATGAAAATGGATATACCGCCGTTGCTGTCGTCATCCAAACATCAGTCAAGATGAAAAATCTTTTATCTGAACTTCGTGTCAGCAAGGGTGCCATTGAGCCGAATCCAAATAAAAAGCGTAAAAGCATTGATGATTTTCTCATCGAGAATCGAAAGAACCTGATGTACGAATATGGCTTGAAGCTCATGTATGACGAGCAGGGTTACCCGATCCTTCTGTCTTTTGCTCAGGCAGGAAATGACTGTAACCCGGTTGATTACGAGGAGTGTGTTGATAACCGGGAATTCGCATACATTGAAGCGGAAAATGATGCGTTTGCCCATATTGCGGAAGCTTATAACCTTTCAGGTCTGTCAAAAACCTCTACAAGCAAGGGAGAGGAACAATCTAAAGAGGCCCGTGTGACACAAACTGCAGAAGGTGAGGAAACGATCCAAGAAACAGTCTCTCGGGTGATCAAAGAAACTCGAGCTATGGCCAAGATGACATCCAGTGTGAAAAATCTTGTAGGCATTGAAGAAGCCATGCGTTGGTCAGAAAAGCATCCTGTGACCGGTCGTGAAATCAACGGATTAGTGCTGGCCTGGCACCCACTGAAAGAGCAGGCTATCCGTACTTTCAAGGCGGGCAAAATACCTAGCAATAGCTCAACGTCTGAAGGTGCAGTGTTCGACAATGGCTCCGGCAGTTCAACCTCCAGCATGGAGTTGATGGACGACAGTGACTTTTAAAAGACAAGGGAGTTCAGGCTGATGAGATGGCTAAACAGTATTATGGCCATGTTGCTGTTGAGTGCGCCCTTCGCAATGGCGGCAACGGTTGAAGTTGATGTGACTGGACGCGGATTATCGGAAGCTGTGGCAGTTGAACAAGGCTTAATTGAAGCAATCAGGCAAGTAAACGGCACTGATATCAACAGCGTACAATCAACTCTGCGCCAACAGTCACGCACCAATGGAGAAAAAGAAACTCATGTCGAATCTGTTCAGGGCTCACTGCTGAAAGCGAAGGGCCTGATTGCTGGATACGATATTAATGACAGCCAGTGTAGTGAAGCGGGTTGTGAGGTCAGATTGTCGGTCCGAGTACATCAGTATAAGGCGGCAGGTATGGCTGCAACGAATCGTCGTAAGCTGGCAGTTTTGCCATTTAAGGGTAGTAATGCCAGGTTTAACCAGCGCGTCACAGAGCAACTACAGGAACAACTGGTCCAGAGTCGGCGGTTTGCCATTCTAGACCGGACGCATGAGCGCGAGTTTAATGCGGAGAAGTCACTCTGGGCCAGCGAAAATACGCCAGTAGCAGAAAAGTCACGGCTGGGACAAGTGCTAGGACTAGATTACATGATTGTCGGAACAGTCAAGGATGCTAGTGTCCGTCGTTGGACCGAAACTGTAAGCCTGACCGGGGAGTCACGTCAGCATGCGCGTACCCGAGCAGAGGTCCGCTATGAGATAATCGAAGTAGCAACTCGGCAGGTCAAATGGTCTGATACCGTCAAGATGGAACAAAATGGCTCTTCCTTGGATCAGACTGCAGTTCTGGTCGCCAAGAAAGTTTCTGAGCAAGCTCTGGATAACATATTTCCTCTCAGGGTTGTCGCTGTCAGCAACGGTAGCGTTATCCTGAATCAAGGAGGAAAAACAATGAAACAAGGAGATCGTTTCAGTATTTATTCATTGGGTGAAAAGCTGATTGATCCTTATACAAATGAAGTATTGGGTCGTACAGAGACAAAAATCGCCACAGTTCGTGTAGTATCAGTCTCAGCTAAAATGGCTTATGCGGAAATTGTCAGTGGTAGTATTGATGATATTCGAGTGAAGCAAATAGCTCGCAAGCTTCCCCCGCTCAAGAATACACGGAAAGTAGAAAGTGCTCCGAAGAAAGAGTCAGAGCAATTACCAGAAGAAGGGGGGGTTTTTCTTTAGAGCCTATTGATCAAATAGCTCTATAAAAGCCCAACAATTATGGTGTTGCAGTTCGGTATTTTCATGAAAAACTGATAAACATCCGATGTTAATCTACCACTACAGTGCAAGAATGATTCATTGGAAATTCAGGGATATGCCGAACCTGCAAGATCATTAGCAGTCAACATCTCCAGTTCACTTCTGGAAGACGTCATTGGCGAGTAATCTGGCAAAGATAAGCTGATGCCCCTATTCGCTACAGACAACATCTGACGAGCCCTTAAACCCGATAATGATGTGAACGTATAACCGAGGTTGAGACAGCTTCGGGGGTTAATCTAGCGAATCACTGACAGGCATATAACAAACTCAATGAAGTAGAAAGACAATATGAGCAAGGAGCAGGATAACTGGTCCGAGTGTTAGACCCAGATGTTTAATTCCTATCAAATAAAAAATCGTAATGGTAGAGCTGCCTTAATGAATCAAACAGAGAGATGTATACTCTTTATCAATCATGCATCGGCTGAATTGATTGCAATTGCAAAACCATTGTCACCCGCCAGACGATAGGAGCGATGGCTCGTTGATGTTGATCGACATAACGAGCAAATGTACTTTTATGCATACCCTTCGGGCGTAGCAGATCATCTGTAAGTGCCCCACTCAGATTAACTCCGCCTACTTTTTCCTTTACTTTCCTTGCACTATTCAGCGCCCTGTCAATATGCCCCATACGCTGGGCTTTGTAATCATAGCCGTAGAACGTACGATGCCCGAATCCACGATCCCCCATCACCAATACACCCACCCGTTTTTCCGTGAAAGGACAAAAGAAATATGGCCGCCGAGCTTTGCCATTCAGGACATCAACAAATTCAACGCCAATTACCTGGTTATGTTCGGTACGCACCTTGTCGGAACCTATGGTTGCCCAGGTGATGGAAACACATAACGGCCAGCCGAAATAATTCTCGCGGCATTGAAAAAGGAAGCTACCACCACGACGATTTTTCAGTACCGTTCTACTGCCCGGTTCTAGCAGACCTTTATGGTATAAATTACAGACATTGAGATTGATACAGTCTTCAACACTCGGCTTACCACTTCCAGGCCTGCCACTGAGATATCCGCCCATTCCTTGCGCACCTCCTGTTTTAACCTAAATCCCTATGGAAAATTCTACTTATCAATGCGTAAACAATAACCCTGTCCAACTGAGTACACCTGCTTTACACGATTTAATGGTTCGGTAAGTCATTGATTCTCGGTGTCAAAAAATGTCATGAAACAATTTTTTTACGCGCTGTCTAACGAACTTAAGACCTTATTTTACACACATACGATGATGAAGAGGGGGTTCAATGACAGGACAGAATGTCGGATATATCAGAGTCAGTAGCCTTGACCAGAACACGGAACGCCAGCTTGACGGAACAACGCTGGATGTACGCTTCGAAGAATATTGCAGCGGCAAGGATACCAAGCGTCCCCAGTTGCAGGCATGCCTGAACCATCTTCGCAGTGGCGACACGCTTCATGTTCACTCCATTGATCGATTGGCCCGTAATCTGAAAGACCTGCAATCCCTGGTCGAAGACCTGACAGAGCGCGGCGTCACTATTCAGTTTCATAAGGAGAGTCTGACCTTCACCGGATCAGACAACCCCATGCAACGGCTTATGTTGCAGATGATGGGGGCTTTCGCAGAATTTGAACGTAGTATGATTCGGGAACGGCAAAGGGAAGGTATTGCTGCCGCAAGGAAGCGTGGCAAAAAGATTGGTGCCAATCCTAAACTCTCAAAGCAGCAGATCGCCGCCGTGAAAAAGCGGATCAAGGCTGGTGAGTCCAAGAAGGCACTTGCGATAGAGTACGGAGTAAGCCGTCAGACAATTTATAATGTGATCAGCTAACCGTAAACGCTCAATGAGCACTATCTATCATAGCGTTTTTGATCCTGATCAAACTCCTCCAGCGCTTACTTTGTCATAGCGTATTAGCCGAGTTATTGGCACGCTGCAAAATATCTTCGTCATGTGCAGATGGTTTCGTTGTTTGACGAGAAGATAAAATGCTTTTCGCAATATTGCCGTAATATCGCGCCAGCCAGGACGTGATGCAGTCATTCGAGAACATTTTTATTATGCCGCCTAATCTCTTGACAGTTAGCTTGATCAACAAACTCACAGCTGCCCAAGTAAGAAACGCCTCGTTCGTTATTTACGCCCATCAGTGTGACGGTGGTGTCTACGTTGGATTCTGCAATGATGTTGTTACTCGCTGGAATACCCATTTCAGTGATGCGTTCAACGTAAAATCGCGGGAGTATCAATCCCCCTTTCGCTGTGCCATTCGTAAATACGATCACTTTCGACATTTTATCATCGCTGTAGCCAACACCGAGGAAGAAGCACGTCAGATTGAAGCCGAAGCAATTCGAGAGTATGGGACACTAAACGTCCGAAATGAAGAAAGGTGTCTGACTGGCCGTACTTGCGAATTTGGTCCACTTAGCCGAGTCAATGACCAGATGGACATACGCAGCAAGCGTAATATAAATAACGAGAGCCGGAGTGATGATGATCGACAGTTAGCGCTGGCCAAAATAGTGTTTCACCATGGTCGAAAAAGGCTCCTTTCCATCAAGAATGAATTCTTTCCGGCAGGTCTTCGGGTCGAATGCCCTAGGCCCGCTCGAGATCCGTTTGACGAGGGCGACATCGTTAGTTTTCTGGCTGCATTATCTGAGCGTAAGGGTAAGCAGTATCTTGTTACCAGCAAACAAGTGCGTTTTGAAAAAGTTGGTTAGCTATACCAGTTAAGCTTGATCTGATAGTCGCCGCTTTTCCATAAGGTATCTGTCAGATCAAGTTCAGACTATACCCGTTTCATAAAAACTGCGTTCCATTGATGTTCACCGGGCGTTTACAGCCAACATCAGACCGGAAAACGGCTATAAAAAACTCATTTCCCCCAAGGGTTATAAACAACGTATTTTGCTACCAGAAAGCCTTTTCTGGTCAGCTACTGAATCTGCCAGCACCACATCACGACAAACGGATCAGCACCGTAGCACTTGATACAACGTCCATCCACAATCTGTTGTCAGCACCGATTTAAAATGTCCACTTTCCACCGATTGGATTTGACCTCCCGATTAACCCTTTCATGGCCGATATTTC
>NZ_BAABFL010000428.1:0-19227 GCF_039540975.1 Kistimonas scapharcae | reverse complement strand
TTGGTGATGCCAGGTAAGCTGGTTGAGGTTACTGAATGTACCGGAGCATGGTTTGGCCTGTGTCTTTCCACCAGCATCCGAGCTCCCCGCTCCGGCGCTGCCAAAGTCACACAAACGGTCGAGTTGGAGAGGCACCACTGATGGCAACTACCAACATCTGGAAACAGTTTTCCTCGCTATTACCTTCAAACATCAGGACAATTGTTACCATCATCAGTAATAACGGAAATGGCACCAGCACAGTCGAGCTTCGTGATGGTAGCCTTATCACAGCAACAACGATAGGTGAAGGCTGGCCACCGGGGAGCGTAGTGCTTATGGAAAACAGTCAGATTAAAAGTCAGTTACACAACCTTCCGTTTTACCAGCGCTCCGTGTGAGCCGTTCGCCCTTCTTTGAAATCATGGGGTCAAAATGGGCTCATTTGCTGGGGATTACATGGGGTTTTAAGGGGATAGCCCCATAAAAACAGCATTAAACGAGCCCCAATTAGTTATATAAAATCAAACAGTTAGCACCACATAGGCAAACTCTATTAAAGCGGCGTATAATTGCGCCACTTTTTTTCTGTCCAACATATCACGGCTGTACACACATCCGGCGATCATCAATGGCAGACTTGAGTCGGGGTGCAGACACCTGCCCGATCCTGACGGGCGGTAGCGTACCGGCGATTTTATCGTCTGATGTCCTGCGCGGGATAACCGAGCCACCGCGCTGACACACCGGCAACCGATACCCTGGAAACATAGCGGAGCCCCGTGAAGTACCTGATAGTTGGCCCATCATGGGTAGGCGATATGGTGATGGCACAGACCCTGTTCATCACCCTGAAACAACAATGTCCGTCTGCCGTCATTGATGTCCTGGCGCCTGCCTGGAGTCGGCCACTGCTGGCGCGTATGCCGGAAGTTCGTCAGGGGCTGGATATGCCGCTGGGGCATGGTTCGCTGAACCTGTCCGTAAGACGTCGTCTTGGCCAACAGCTGTCAGCCGTTGGCTATGACCAGGCCATCATCTTACCCAACTCATTCAAATCGGCATTGATTCCCTTTTGGGCGGGCATCCCCAGGCGTACAGGCTGGCGGGGTGAAATGCGCTATGGCCTGCTCAATGATCTTCGGATTCTCGACAAAACCGCGTTACCGCTGATGATCCAGCGTTTCATCGCATTGGGTTATCCGAAAGGCAGTGTGCTGCCGGAATCCTATCCCGCGCCGGCACTCGTCGCCGACAGCGATAACGCAAAGCAAGCACTGAAGACCTTTAACTTGTCCCTGGATCGACCAGTTCTGGGATTGTGCCCTGGCGCCGAATTTGGCCCAGCCAAACGCTGGCCGGAACAGCACTTTGCAGCCATCGCCAATGAAAGACTTGGGCAAGGCTGGCAGGTCTGGTTATTTGGCTCTCAAAAAGACGAAACCGTTTGCAAGAACATTGTTCAACAGGTATCCAGGGAGCGACAGGCAAATATCCACAACCTGGCAGGAAAAACCCAGCTGGCTGATGCCATCGACCTGCTATCACTGAGTGATGAAGTCGTCAGCAATGACTCCGGTCTCATGCATATCGCTGCGGCACTGAACCGGAATCTGGTAGTTGTCTATGGCTCGACATCACCAGGGTTTACACCACCACTGAATCCTAATAGTGTGATTGTCCAGTCAACGCTGCCATGCAGCCCCTGCTTCCAGAGAACCTGCCCACAGCAACACACGGATTGCCTGAAACAGCTTTCGCCTGCACAGGTGCTTACAGCACTTGAACAACTGGCTGGCCGTTCTATTGTGAGGGAGATGACAGCATGAAAGCACTGGTCATCAAAACTTCTTCGATGGGCGATGTGATCCACACCCTGCCAGCGTTGACGGATGCCTCGGAAGCCATTGAAGGTATCCGTTTTGATTGGATAGTAGAAGAAGGTTTTTCCGAGATTCCAGCCTGGCATCCGGTCGTTGACCGCATCATCCCGGTCGCTATTCGCCGCTGGCGAAAACACCCGCTCAGCACGTGGCGCAATGGCGAATGGCGAAAATTCCGGGAAACCGTCGACCAGACAAAGTATGACATCGTGATTGATGCGCAAGGACTGCTGAAGAGTGCCTGGCTCACCCGCTATACACATGGGTCAGTGCATGGTCTGGATAAAAACTCGGCACGAGAACCCATGGCCGCGCGCTTTTATGACACGCCACACGCCGTCGCCAAAAACCAGCATGCGGTTGAGCGGGTTCGGCAATTATTTGCCCAATCACTTGGCTATGAGATACCGCGACACAAAGGGCACTTCCATCTGGATTCTGACTACTTCATTGATATTCAGGGTATTCGCCCTATCCAGCAATATATGGTTTTCCTGCACGGCACCACCTGGGAAACCAAACATTGGCCAGAGGCATACTGGTGCGACCTCGCCCGTCACGTGACCCAAAGCGGTTACGCTGTCTGCCTGCCATGGGGTAATGAAAATGAACGACTGCGCGCGGAACGAATTGCAACAGCAGTAGACGGTGTTCGTGTACTTCCGCAGCTCAACCTTCGCGATATTGCCAGTGTTATCGCCGGTGCCAGCGCTGTTGTTGCTGTCGATACAGGCCTGGGCCATCTAACGGCAGCACTGGAAGTGCCTGCGGTCTCCCTCTATGGCCCAACCAGTCCAGACCTGGTGGGCGCCTACGGAGAAAACCAGGTACACCTGACACTGGATCAATGCCCTCCCAGCCAGACTCAAAACGTCGAACCACCCATATTCGCGCCCATGACGGCGGATATCGTCTGGCAGCAACTCAAACCCATTATCAGAACACCAGGCAAATCAGCCACTGGCAAACGACTCAAGGGGACAACCCACGAGTCCGCAGGAACACGATGAGACTGGCCTTTATTCTTTACAAATTTTTCCCGTTCGGCGGTCTGCAACGGGATTTCCTCCGTATTGCCCGGACCTGCCAGGCACGGGGACACGATATTGTTGTCTATACCATGCAGTGGGACGGCGACCGTCCGGAAGGTTTTGAGATCCACACATGGAAACCCCGCACCCTCAGCGCCCATGCCAGAAACAAAAAGTTTCATGCGCATGTCTTTGCCAACCTGAAACACAAGCCAGCGGCTGTCATCATTGGCTTCAACAAGATGCCGGGGCTGGACGTCTATTACGCTGCAGACACCTGTTACGAGGACAAAGCCAGACACCTGCGCAGCCGCTGGTATCGATATGGTTCGCGTTACCGCCACTTCTCATCCTATGAGCGGGCGGTCTTTGATCGAAACAGTCATACTGAATCGCTGCTGATCTCTGCCGCACAGAAACCTCTGTTTGAAAAATACTACGGCACGGCACCCGAACGACTGCACTTGTTGCCTCCAGGCATCTCCCGCGATCGCCGCCGTCCTGAAAATGGTCAAGCCATCCGAACAGCATTCCGGCAGTCATTCGAAATAGACGACGATGAATTATTACTATTAATGATTGGATCCGGCTTCAAAACCAAAGGACTGGATCGCGCCCTGCTAGCCATCAAGGCATTGCCAGAAACGTTACGCCGTAAAACCCGCCTGTTTGTGATCGGGCAAGACAACCCTCGCCAGTTTCAACTACAGGCCCACAAGCTGGGTATCGCACGACAGATTACGTTTTTTTCCGGGCGTGATGATGTGCCCCGCTTCCTGCTCGGTGCCGACATGCTGATTCATCCAGCCTACAACGAGAATACCGGCACCGTTCTGCTGGAAGCTCTGGTCGCCGGTCTGCCTGTATTCTGTACTGAGGTCTGTGGCTACGCCCATTACATCTCTGACGCCAAAGCCGGTGAATTAATTAAGTCACCGTTTAATCAGCAGGTTATGAACTCACAACTGGTCAAGATACTTGAATCGGCGGAACAGCGTAGAACCTGGCAGACTAACGCGCTGATGTTTGCAGACACCGCTGATATTTACAGCATGCCGGAACATGCTGCGGATCTGATTGAAACGATTGGCGTCCGCCTGTCAGGAGCCGCTGCCTGATGCTCTGGTTACGTGATGATTTCAAGCAGGCCTGGCAAGGCTGCGATCCGTTCGAGAAAGTGGAAACACTGCAGGGCAAAGTCTATCGACAGCTGGAAGCACGCAAAACCCTGCAGTTCGAACAGGACGGTAAGAGTTTTTTTGTCAAAATCCACCGGGGTGTCGGCTGGAAAGAAATTCTCGACAACCTGATCCGGTTACGCGCACCGGTACTGGGTGCCGGCAATGAGTGGCGTGCTATCCGGAAACTGGAATCACTCGATGTAAAAACCATGACCGCCGTCGCTTTTGGCGAAAAGGGCAACAATCCTGCACGTCAAAGGTCGTTTATTGTGACAGAGGATCTGATCGATACCATCAGCCTTGAGGATCTCTGTGCACAATGGCCTGTACACCCACCGTCGTTCCGTCTAAAAAAAGCGCTGATTGAAAAGGTCGCGGATATCAGCCGTCGCCTGCACAGTAACGGCGTTAATCACCGGGATTTTTATATCTGCCATTTTCTCCTTCATATCCCTGATGGTATTGCCGGCATTGATCCTGACAACCTGCATCTTTTCCTGATTGATCTGCACCGCAGTCAGATCCGGGAAAAAACACCGAAGCGCTGGCTTATCAAGGATATCGCCGGACTCTGGTTTTCTGCTTTCGATATTGGCTTGACTCAGCGAGATATTTACCGGTTTATCCGCATCTACACCGGGCTACCATTACGCGAAGCTTTTACACAATACCAGTGGCTATGGCGCCCTCTGGAGCGCAAGGCCCAAAAGCTGTATCACCGTTATCACCGGAAACTGAATGATGGTGACCGGCTGTGACAGAAACACAAAAACAGCGTCGTATGCTAACCACCACTCGCTGGAATATTGAACCAGACTTCCGTGACACCAACATAGCGGAGGCATTCCGCTCCCTGGAGACCGTTTTCGCTATCGAGCCAACAGGCGCACTGGCAGCCGCCGATTCAGAGAGCATGGTGTTTCGTCACGACATCGGTGGCAAACCGTTCTACGTCAAACGCTACCATTCAACCAAAGGCTTACGCAGTTGGCTGGGCTGGAGCCGTATACGCATTGAGTGGAAAAACCTCTTGTTGTTCCGACGCCTCGGGGTACCGGCAGCACCGGTGGTTGCCTATGGTCAGGCGCGTTGCCTTACCAAAACGATTCGTGGGGCGCTGATCACTGTTGGTCTGGAAAACACCCGGGATCTGGCCACTATGGCGCAGGAAAACTCACCGCTGCTGCGGGACCTGGCCTGGGTAAAAAACGTCAGTCGTCAGCTAGCAGAAGCGGCACGAAAATTACACGATTACGGTTTTGCCCATAACGATTTCAAGTGGCGCAATATTCTCGTCACACAGGATAAGGACAACCCCAAGATTTATCTGATTGACTGCCCGACCGGACAGCGCTGGTTTGGTTATTCGCTCAAATACCGAATATTGAAAGATATTGCCTGCCTGGACAAAGTGGCAAAGCAGCAGTTAAGCCGCACCCAACGCCTGCGCTTCTTTCTTGATTACCGTGGTCAATCAAAACTACGTAACAGAGACAAAAAAGATATCCGCAAGATACTGTCATTTTTCGAGGGACGTGAATGACTGACGTAGAGTCCCTGGCAACAATGCCCAACCTGACAGCAGAACAGCTTGTTACTCTAACCCGGCAACCTGAAACGCCCTTCTGCCTCAAAACGGACAACGGCGTGATTGCCTGCCAGGAGGTACTACGCTTTCTACCCGGCAAACGACTGGTTGTACGTGCTGAACTGAATGGCCAACCGGTTATAGTTAAATGCTTCTATGGCAATGGTGCACATCGTTACTATCAGCGTGAGTTAGCAGGCATCAAAGGCTTTATTCATGCGGGGATAGATACGCCAGCATTACTGGACAGTGGTAGCGAACAGCAAGCACTACTTACCATAGTGACGGAAGATCTTGGCAAGATTGAATCACTGGAGCAGGTATGGCAACAGACGACACTTGACGTAAAACAGCGTCAATGCTGGCTGCAAAAAACGGCGAGATTACTTGCGCAACTGCACCGCGCCGGTGTTTGCCAGGAAGATATCCACCTCGATAACCTGCTTGTCAGCAAGGACCGCCTGTATATGATTGATGGCGGTGGCGCGACGGTCAGCACCACACCACTCTCAGACAAACAGGCACGCCATAACCTCGCTCTGTTCATAGCGGTACTTTTTCCCCGTTACGACCGTTTTGCTGACGACGTGTTGTGCGCCTATGCTGACGAAAACCCAGCAGCGAGGCAGTGGGCAAAAACAGACTTCCTGAAAACCGTGCTGAAACTGCGTAAATGGCGTGAGCGATTTATTCAGAAATCCCTGCGTAATTGCACCCACTTCAGGGTAGAAAGCAGTCAACATCATTTTGCCGCTTTCAGTCGGCAGTACGACGATGCAGCGCTGCAAGCACTGGTCACCAATCCGGAAGCTTTTATTGCCGACGGGAAAATTCTGAAACTGGGCAGAACCAATACCGTTGCCATCGTCACCCTCGATAGCGAACGTAAGGTACTGATCAAGAAATACCAGAGTACCAAAGGCTTCCTGCACAAATACCTTCGAACCTTGCGCTCCTCAAGAGCCCGCAAAGCCTGGCTGAATGGCCACCTGTTACAATTTCTGGGTATCGACACACCGGCTCCCATGGCGATGCTGGAACACCGGACAGGACCGGCCATCACCTGTAGTTATATCATCACAGAGTTTGTTCCCAGCACCCATTCTATGGCGTATTTCGATAGCTCGCAGGACGCTTTACCGGAATGGCAGCAGGTTGCCGCCGACATTGGCGACATTCTGATCACTCTGAAACGCAGCTGCGTCTATCATGGTGACCTGAAAGGCAACAATTTCCTGATCAGAAATAATAAGCCTCTGCTTATAGACCTTGACGCCATGACGTCGTATAAATGGCGGTTTTGTTTTCAACGCCTCTTTCGCAAGGACCTGGAGCGATTCAGCCGTAACTGGAAAGACAATCCACGTGCGGCAGCGCTGTTTCGCCCAGTGATTGAGGCATGGGAACAAGCTTGATGACCGGGTCTCCACCATCAGACCCTGAGCAAGCCGTGTTCCCTCTCCTCAGGCCTTTGCCGGCAATGGACAGGAATATTGATGCTGAGATCACACTTCTGTGACATACCGTCGCTTATTCTGGCCGCCTTTGCCCGACGAGGCCTCAGGCGAGGGTCAATGAAACGAAATATGGACACAGGTCTGGCAACGATCTGCCACCGTACTTTTTAACTCAATATCGTGATTAAAGGATTCAGGAACAGGCTATGGTAATTCTCGGTTTATCCGGTGCAATCAGCCACGATCCATCCGCTGCCGTCTATATTGACGGCAAGCTGGTCGCCGCCGTTGAAGAAGAGCGTTTGATCCGGGACAAACACGCCAAAGGCAAAATGCCTCTGGAATCCACCAAGTTCGTTCTGGAACAGGCTGGCCTGAAGCCGGAAGATGTCGATGTCGTGGCGGTACCGCTGGCCCCCATCAGCATTCTGAGCCCTGCCCGCTGGCACTACGCCAAGCGCTACTGGTACGCACCTGACCGTGCACTGGACGCCATCTTTAACGGAAACCGCCGTTATCGCCGATACGTCTCCAACATCCGCAAGATGCTCGAGTCCCTTGGGTTTGAGTGGGGCAAGTTTGAGTTTGAACCGGTAGAACATCACCTGGCGCACGCCTCCAGCTGCTACCACCTGAGCGGCTTCAAGGAAAAGACCGCGATCATGGGTGTGGATGGTAAAGGCGAATATGCAACCACCTTCTTCGGCTATGGTGAGAATGGCGTTATCCACAAGATCAAGGAGTTCTACGACCCAGACTCCCTGGGTGGACTCTATGGCGCAATTACCGAATACCTCGGTTTCGACATGCTGGATGGCGAGTACAAGGTCATGGGCATGGCGCCCTATGGCGATCCGAAAAAATACGACCTCTCTCGCCTGATTGACTTTGATGGTAAGGACTTCCGGGTTAACACTCAGCTGGTCAACGTCGTTGGTATGCGTCGTTACAAAGAAAACGGCAAGGGGTTCTACTTCACTCCTGAACTGATTAAGTGGCTGGGTCCACGCCGTAAAGGTGATGTTGCAGACGATCCTTATATCCATTACGCCGCCGCCATACAGGCACTGTATGAAACTGTCGTCTTGAAACTGATGGATTACTACCTGGGCGACATCATCAAGGAAACCGGTAAGATTGCGTTCTCCGGCGGTGGCGCCCTGAACGTTAAGCTGAACCAGAAAATTATCGCGCGTCCCGAAGTCAAGGAACTCTTCGTCCAGCCGGCTTCCGGTGATGCGGGTACTGCTATCGGTGCAGCGTCGTTTGCTTCTGTCAAGCGTGGTGTGGAAGTGGAGAAGATGACGCACGTTTATCTTGGCCCCTCCTTCACCAACGAACAGGTCATTGAAGCCTGTGAGGAACATCCAGACAAACCCAAGTTCCGCAAAATTGACAATGTGCCCCAGAACATTGCCAAAGTACTGGCCGATGGCAACCCTGTAGCCTGGTTCCAGGGTCGCATGGAATTCGGGCCGAGAGCCCTGGGACGTCGAAGCATTATCGGTTGCCCGAGCTTCAACGGTATTGCGGACCGAATCAACGAACAGATCAAGTTCCGTGAGCGCTGGCGCCCCTTCTGCCCCAGCATGCTGGACCGGGTATCCAAGGAGATGTTCAAGGTTGACCACCCGGCGCCGTATATGACATTCACCTTTGAAGTGAACGAAGAGTGGAAAGAACGGGTACCGGAAGTCGTACACGAAGACGGCACGTCCCGTGGGCAAGCGGTCAGCAAGGAGACCAACCCGCGTTATTACGAGTTGCTGGAAGAGATGGAAAAACTGACCGGCAATGGCGTGGTGCTGAACACGTCCCTGAACCGTCGGGGTGAACCCATCGTTTGCACGCCGACAGACGCACTGAATATGTTCTTTGGATCAGACCTGCAATACCTGATCATGGAAGATATTCTGGTCGTCAAAGGCGACTTCCCTGAGTTCGCCTAACCCTGCCATTATTGTGCGCGCAACCTGTAACGGGTAGCGCGCACAACCTCCCACATAGTCAGAATAAAAATTCTCAAAAATCTGGATATTATGGCATTGTAAAAAAAGCAATCACTCCGCCATACGTATCATTTTATGGAGTAAACGGATACATGATCCAGAAATGCCTGTTCCCCGCCGCTGGTTATGGCACTCGCTTTCTTCCAGCAACGAAATCAATGCCCAAGGAAATGATGCCGGTTGTCAACAAACCGCTCATTGAATATGGCGTTGACGAAGCCATGCAGGCGGGTTTGAACGAAATCTGTATTGTGACGGGTCGTGGAAAACGTGCCCTTGAAGATCATTTCGACATCAATTACGAACTGGAACACCAGATCGCGGGTACGGGTAAAGAAGCGTACCTCAATGGCATTCGTGACATCATGAATAAATGCACCTTTTCGTATACCCGACAGACTGAAATGAAGGGGCTCGGCCATGCCATTTTGACAGGAAGGACACTGGTCGGTGAACAACCTTTTGCAGTCGTACTAGCCGACGACTTCTGCCTGAACCCGGAAGGAGATGGTGTTCTGGCGCAAATGGTTGTTTTGTATAAGCAGTTTCGCTGTTCCATTGTGGCCGTTGAGGAAGTACCACAGGATCAGGTTCACAAATACGGCGTGATTGCAGGCGAAATGATCCGTGATGATATCTATCGGGTGGATACGATGGTAGAAAAGCCCTCCCCTGACGAAGCGCCCAGTAATCTTGCCATTATTGGCCGCTATATTCTGACGCCAGATATCTTCGATATTCTGGAAGATACCGAGCCCGGCAAGAATGGCGAACTGCAAATCACGGATGCCTTGCTGAAACAGGCTCAGAATGGTTGCGTTATGGCTTATCAATTCAAGGGACAACGCTTCGATTGTGGCAGCGTGGAAGGGTTCATTGAAGCTACAAACTACTGTTACAACACTATCTACGCCGAATAATGCGCTTTGCGATCAGGGCTCATTCATTTTAGAGCCCTGACGCTGTTTTTCTGTATCAACCGATCTTCAGGTATTCCCCTGCACCACCGACATGCTGACGGGCGCCAACAGAACCTTCCAGGGTCAGCACCTCAAACACGTCATCAGTGATAGTTGCTGAGAATTGTTGCAACTCTTCCAGCGTCATCTGGGAGAGATCCTTCCCTGAATTCACACCATAAGCCACCGCCTTACCGACCACTTCGTGGGCATCACGGAATGGCATGCCTTTCTTCACTAGATAATCCGCCAGATCTGTTGCTGTCGCAAACCCTTTCATGGCTGCGGAGCGCATGTTTTCCTTGCGCGAACGAATATGGGGCACCATATCGGCAAATGCTCTCAAGCTATCCCGCACAGTATCCACCGCATCGAACAGCGGCTCCTTGTCTTCCTGATTATCCTTGTTATACGCCAGCGGCTGGCCTTTCATCAGCGTGAGCAATGCCATCAGATGACCATTGACCCGCCCCGTTTTGCCCCGTACCAGCTCAGGAACATCCGGGTTTTTCTTCTGGGGCATGATGGAAGAACCGGTGCAGAAACGGTCGGGTAACTCAACGAAATCAAACTGGGCCGACGTCCACAGCACCAGTTCTTCAGACATCCGCGACAGGTGGGTCATGATCAGAGCTGAAACACTGCAGAATTCTATGGCAAAGTCCCGGTCACTGACCGCATCCAGCGAGTTCGCTGCCGGACGGTCAAATCCCAGTAATTCAGCCGTATATTCACGATCTATCGGATAGGTAGTACCCGCCAGCGCCGCGGCGCCTAACGGGCAGACATTAACTCGCTTACGACAATCCTGAAGGCGCTCAGCATCACGCAAGAGCATTTCACGCCAGGCTCGCAAATGATGACCAAAGGTGACAGGCTGCGCTGTCTGTAGATGGGTAAAGCCCGGCATAATGGTCTGGCTTTCCTGCTCTGCCAACACACTCAAGCCCTGTTCGAGACGCGTCAACTCTCCAGAGATAGTATCGATTTCATCACGAAGCCAGAGCCGGATATCCGTGGCAACCTGATCATTCCGGGAACGCCCCGTATGCAGTTTCTTGCCGGCAATACCAATTTTCTCGGTCAAACGAGCCTCGATATTCATATGAATATCCTCAAGCTCAATGGACCACTCAAACTGTCCCTGCTCAATCTCCTGACGAATGGCCTCAAGACCGGCTATGATGTCCGCCAGCTCTTTGTCAGTCAGCAGGTTACACTTGTTCAGCATCTTCGCGTGGGCGACGGAACCCGCGATATCATGCCGATAGAGTCGCTGGTCAAACTGGATTGATGCGGTAAAGCGGGCAACAAAGGCGTCGACCGGTTCACTGAAACGTCCGCCCCATTGCTGATTGGTATTGTTGTTGTCACTCATCACTGCCACTCGTTTGCCGGTTACTGCCAACACAGGGAGAATAGAACACCAGACGTGCTGATGCCGGGCATCATTATAACCACTGCCCCGCCGAATAATATAAAAGCCTGCGGGATTGCCCCGATTCAGTGTTGACGCTATAAGCAGTGACCCAAAGAACAAACACAATATCGTCTGCCCTGGCAGACCCAAGGAATCACAACCCTTTATGAAGCACTTGAGGTCAGCATTATCGCAACCCGCAGAGTATCCGGATTTTTTCCTGCCTGATCTCTGCACCCCAAAAGCCGTGCTGCTTCTCGTTCTGGTTGCGGAGTTGTTTGTCTTGGTGCTGGTGCTGGCCATGCCGGAACCGGGGTTTGACTGGAACTACCTCGCCCTGACCTCACTGTTTGTGCAATGGATTGTGCTGGTCTGCGCCGCACTGCTCTGTCGATTGCGCCGACTGCTGGCTCGGTGTTCGATTCCCACCATCACGATCGCCAGTCTGGCGCTTTGTGTGACCGTCACGCTCGTCTTCACCCTGGGTGCTGAATACTTCTTCTACCAGCTCGAGGCAGGACTGGAAGCCGCTGTCATTAATGACTGGCTGTTGTTACGAAATGGCCTGATAGCCGCCATCATCACCGGCATCCTTCTGCGCTATTTCTATCTCCAGAAGGAGCTTAGCCGTCAGCAGCAGGCAGAACTCCAGGCACGCATTCAGTCACTGCAGTCGCGCATCCATCCCCATTTTCTGTTCAACAGCATGAACAGTATCGCCAGCCTTATCCATATTGACCCAGACAAAGCTGAGCAGGTTGTTGAAGACCTGTCCGATCTGTTTCGCGCCAGCCTGGCGGAAACCAGCGTGGAGGTTCCGCTGAAACAGGAAATCGAACTCTCCCGCCGTTATGTCAACATTGAAAAATACCGCTTTGGCGATCGCCTGATCCTGCAGTGGCACATTGACGATCTGCCAGAGGATGTGATGATTCCTCAGTTGACACTGCAACCTTTACTGGAAAATGCCATATTTCATGGTATACAACCTGACCCGGCGCCGGGCGCGATCACGGTGGAAATTGCCTACTGTGATAACACCCTTGCGATTGAGATCAGCAATACCATGGCTCAGGATACCCGTCATGGTGGCGCTAACCCGCATACTGGCAACAGTGTCGCGCTGGGTAACATTGCCGCAAGGCTCGAAGCACTGTATGGGGACAGAGCCCGTTTACGGACAGGCACAGAAACCCGGAGTGACCGGCGCTGGTTCAAGGCACAGATCACCTATCCATGGCCGGTATAAGCCACGACGGCATGTGAATTCACTGATTAGGTACCATGCAAGGTCCAATAAAAACCATGAAAGTACTGATCGTCGATGACGAGCCCCTCGCCAGGGAACGCCTGCGTTACATGCTGGATCGCATTCCGGATATCACGCCGCTGGCCGGGGAAGCCGCCAATGGCGCAGAAGCCGTCAAGCTGTCTGAGCAAATGGGGCCTGACATTATTCTTATGGATATCCATATGCCCGGCATGACAGGGCTGGAAGCCGCGGCCCATATCAGTCAGCTGGAATGTCCGCCCGCCATCATTTTCTGTACCGCTTATGAGCAACACGCCATTGAGGCCTTTCAGGTTCAGGCCGTTGGCTACCTGTTGAAGCCCGTTAAACAGAGCCGGCTCGAAATGGCGTTACAGCAGGCATCCCGGGTTAACCGTTCCCAGTTGAATGCCCTGCAAAAACAGGGAGACGATGAAAACGTACTGCGAACCCATATTTCAGCCAGGACCCACAAAGGGCTGGAGCTGATCCCTGTGGGGGAAATCCTCTATTTCCTGGCAGACAACAAATACACCACCGTCTGCCATCAGAGCGGTGAAGTCCTGATTGATGAACCCCTCAAAAGCCTTCAGAAGCAGCTGGGCGACCCATTCGTGCGCATTCACAGGAATGCCCTGGTTGCCCGGCGGGCCATTGAGAGCCTGACCCGCAACAATGAAGGCATCCACGAAATCCGTCTGCGCGGCGTGGATAAACCATTGGTTGTCAGCCGTCGCCATGTGGCCCTGCTGAGAAAATTAATGAAAAACCCCTAAAAGGTTCAGGGAACATCGAAACTGGCATATCATTGCTGCCCGGTAACATCATGGACAAGGCAGTTTGTCGTGAACAGACTTCGTATAGCGACCCGCAAAAGCGCCCTCGCCCTTTGGCAGGCCAACTATGTCAAGGCACGCCTGGAAGCCCTGCATCCTCACCTGGCCATTGAGCTCGTCACCATGACCAGCAAAGGCGACCGTATCCTTGATGCGCCCCTGGCCAAGATTGGCGGCAAGGGACTGTTCGTCAAGGAACTGGAAAACGCCCTGCTGGAGAACCGCGCCGATATTGCCGTTCACTCCATGAAAGATGTGCCCATGGCATTCCCTGAGGGGCTCGGGCTGGCCGTTATCTGCGAGCGTGAAGATCCCCGCGATGCCTTTGTCTCCAACCTGTATCAAAGCATTGACCAGTTACCGGAAGGCGCCATTGTTGGCACATCAAGTCTTCGCCGCCAGTGCCAGCTGCTGGAAAAGCGGCCTGACCTGACCATCCGGTTCCTGCGAGGCAACGTCAACACTCGCCTGCAGAAACTGGATGACGGCGAATACGACGCCATCATCCTCGCAGCGGCTGGCCTGATCCGGCTGGAGATGCAAGATCGTATACAGCAATTCCTGCCCGTTACGTTCAGCCTGCCAGCCGGGGGACAGGGCGCGGTAGGGATTGAGTGCCGTACAACCGATAAAGACACCCTTGCACTCATTCAATTGCTTCACCATGAAGATACCGCGACCTGTGTACTGGCAGAACGTGCCATGAACCGTCGTCTGGAAGGTGGCTGCCAGGTGCCTATCGCCTGTTATGCCGTGCTGGAAGATGATCAGGTCTCACTGGAAGGCCTGGTCGGCAAGCCGGATGCCAGTGAAATCCTGAGAACCGCCGTATCCCGGCCACGATCAGAATGCGAACAGGCAGGCATTGAGGCTGCAGAAGCGCTTATGGCACAAGGCGCGGGTGATATTCTCAAGGCTGTCTACCAGGATAGTGGCCATTGAAATGACGAACCTGTCGCTTCAGCCCATGCGGGTTCTCGTGACTCGCCCACAACCACAGGCTGATAACCTGGCCAATGCCATCAGGGCACAAGGCGGCTTCGCGCTGACTCTTCCTCTGCTGGATATATGCCCCCTGCCAGAATCACAACCCCTCCGTGATTGCCTGCAACAACTGGATCAGTATCACAAGATCATCGCCATCAGTGTTCCTGCGGTGGAATACGGAATGAATATGATTGAAAACTGGTGGCCACAACGCCCTGTGGGTATTGACTGGTACGCCATTGGCGAAGCGACAGCCAACGCGCTGCAACAGCAGGGCATCACAGCAAACGCCCGGTCAGGTGGCGTTGACAGCGAAGCGCTTCTGGCATTGACGGATTTCCAGCAGGTCAATGGCCAGCGCATTCTGATCATCAAGGGTAAAAATGGCCGCGACAAGCTCAAGTCAACCCTGACTGAGCGTGGCGCAACCGTAGAGAACCTGGTTGTCTACGAACGCGTTTGCCCCGACTACCCGGCAGGATACCTGCCCCAGCAACTGTCAGCCCACCGAATCCATGTTATTGTGGCTACCAGTAGCCAGATCGTGAATAACCTGCAATCACTGCTGAATCATCACCCCGATGCCGATAACCTGAAACAGCTGACACTGATCGTACCGAGTCAGCGTGTGGCAGAGGATGCACGCGCCTGTGGCTTCAACCACATCGCCATCAGTGAAGGCGCCGGCACACCAGAGGTTCTGGATACACTGGCCCGATTGAGTGATACAGTGAGTTGATGCGTTTAATTGCAACCGGACGACGCACGTGAGCGAACAGGAACAGAACAAGACAGGTGAACAGGGGCAAAAGTCCCTTCCCGATGCCAATGCCGGGAAAGAGAAGCCCAGTAAACCGCGCAGCGGAAACCGAATCAGCAAAATTGGGGTACTGGGCTGCTTGCTTGGCCTGACCGCGATTGCCGGTGTTGGCGGGCTGGGCTGGAAGGGTGATCAGATCTGGCGACAGCTTCCTACAGAAGCTCAGCTCATGACTCGGGTCAATGATGCCCTGGCGCCCTCCCGCGCAACCCATGAAACCATCCTGGTGCTGAAAGCTGAGCTCAACGATACCCGGGAGCAATACAGCCGTCTGGTCAGCCGGATGGACAACCTGAACCGGAAACTGGTTCGGCTTCAGGGCAGCGACCGCAGCGACTGGCTGCTTGCCGAAGCCGAGTACCTGTTGCGTCTGGCCAATCAGCGCCTGCTCACCATGCGCGATGTCAAAAGTGCCATGACATTGCTGTCACAGGCTGATCAGTTGCTGATTACTGTCGATGAATATGGCCTCTTTCCTGTCCGTCAGGCGCTGGCTGAGGATATCGCTGCACTGAAAGCGGTCGAACGTTTCGACCTTGAAGGCACTTGGCTCAAGCTCAATGCCCTGATGGGTAGAATCGAGAAATTACCTCTGCTGCCACCCAATGGTTTCAAACCGGATCAGCCCGAATCCCAGACGGAAGAAGTCCTTGCCAGCGAGGATACCTGGCAACAGCACCTGGAAACGTCAGCCTTGGAAACCTGGCACGCATTTACCGGCCAGTTCCGCATCCGGACTGATAACCATGAGGCAGTGACCGCATTACTGCCACCCTCCGAAGAACTGTATCTTCGCCAGAACCTTCGGTTAATGCTGGAACAGGCCCAGCTCGCCTTGCTGCAGGGACAGGAAAAGCTTTATCAGACCAGTCTGGCGAATGCCCAATCCTGGCTGCAAACCTGGTTCCTGAACACCGGCCCGGAAATCACGGCAGTCCACAGCCAGTTAAGCGCTCTGCAGCAGGTCACAATCCTTCAGGATTTACCTGATATCAGTCGCTCAGTTGTCGCCCTGAAAGGGTATGTGGATGATCTGGCCGAACAACGTTTGCCTGTTACACCGGCATCTACCGAAAAAACATCGGAAAACAGCAAGCCGGGAACTGCAGAAAGCAGTGAGGCTGGCCAATGAAAATAACTCTCTTTCTGCTGTTTCTGGTTGCTGTCTGCTTCGGCATTGCACAGATGATGGTGCATGACAGTGGCTATGTCCTGATTGCCTACGACCGGTTCTCCCTGGAAGGCAGCGTCTGGTCATTCCTCCTGGCAGCGGTACTGCTGATTGCGGGTTATAAAATCATTACCTGGGGTTTCCGGCTCCTTGCTGGCAGTATCAGCCTGGCCTACCCCATGACGCAGAAAAGCAAGCGCCGCCGCGCCCAGCGCCAATCCGCCAAAGGGTTGATTCAGTTTGCCAACGGTCACTGGAAGGCCGCACAGAAACTGTTGGCACACGCCGCCGAGTCTGGCCAGGCTCCTCTGCTCAATTACCTCGCTGCCGCGCGTGCGGCTCATGAGAATGGCGATTATGACGCCTGCTCCGACTACCTGCGCAAGGCCGATGCCTCCGCACCAGGTGCCGATATTGCCATTGGTCTCACCCAGGCAGAACTGCTGCTTGCCCGGGGCCGGCTGGAACAGGCACTGGCAACCCTGAAACGACTGCGCAAGCGCTCTCCCAAGCACACCTATGTCAACAAACTACTGAAGCAGGTCTATCTGCGCCTGCATGACTGGCAGGCACTGGCGGAGTTACTACCCACGCTGCGGAAACTCAAGGTCATCAGCAGTGACGAGTTTGATAGCCTGAATCAACAAGCCTATAAAGCACTCTTCGAGCAGGCTTACCAGCAGGGCAAAGGGCAGTCCGATATTGAAGAGCGCATACGCCCCGCTGAGGCCATCTGGCAGAAACTCAGCAAGGCTCAAAAGAAAGAAGATTACCTGTTTTATGATTTTGTCAGCTGTCTGACCCGTCTCGGGGCGGAGAAACAGGCAGAAGCGGTCATGCGCCGCCACCTGTCTGACCTGTACAGTGAACGGATCATCCGGCTCTACGGACAAATCGAAGGTGAAGACAAGGAGCGCCAGTTGTTGGGTGCAGAGAAGCTGCTCGATGAACGCCCTAATGATGCCGAGCTGTTCCTGACGCTGGGGCGCCTGTGCATTAACAACAAGCTCTGGGGCAAAGCGCGCGAATACCTCGAAGCCAGCCTCCGGTTACGCAAGCAAGCGGATACCTATAACGAACTCGGCCAACTGCTGGCACAGCTGGGTGAGCATGAGAAAAGTACAGAGTTTTTCCGGCAAGGCCTGAGCATGACGGTAGCCCTTCAGGAGTGATGTATCCCCATGAGCCGTTTCTACCTGTTTATTGCCGCATTATCCGGATTTCTGGTTGTTGCACTGGGCGCCTTTGGCGCCCATGCACTGGAAGCCAGATTACCGGCTTCCCTGCTTGTGACATGGGGAAAAGCCGTTGATTACCAGATGTTCCACACACTCGCTCTGGCACTCACCGCATTACTGGGCATGCACTATCCCGCTGATCGCTGGCTAAAGTTGTCAGCCAGATTATTTATGGGCGGCATTATTCTCTTCAGCGGCAGCCTTTATCTGCTGGTCTTAACTGGCACCCGTAGCCTGGGTATGATCACACCCTTTGGTGGCGTCGCTTTTATGCTTGGCTGGCTTTCTCTATCGCTTTTTGCTGCAAAAAGTTACCAATTCAAGACTTGATGACTTAAACACTTTCTCTAACCATCTTTGCTCCCTTAACGGACTCCTCTTCACTGATACTTGCAGAGTGCGAACGTTTCAGCGAGGAAAGCGATTCCGATGGAAAAACACTTAGCTCTAACCATTCTTGATCAGAAACATTTACAGCGCGTTCATCCAACAAAAGGAAATGTCGCATTCCTAACAAAAATGCTAATGCGCTTTTATCATTCGTATTAGCTAGATTGACAACAGACTGCGTTGCCTGGCGAGTTGTATGGCCAGCCACCAAAAACTTGGCTAATTCCTTTAATAATCGTTGATTCTTCTCATCGCAAGCGTCATAGAATGTTTTAATCTGCTCCATTCCCAGAGAACTTTTATCCTTGAGAAACTCCTTCCATCGCATCTTAAAATTATGTATTTCGGGACTTAGATCTGAACGAGGCTTCCAGTAAGACTCTATCCCTTCAGCTTTTGCATACTCATCATGCAGATGTAATTTTTCCTTAATGATTTCTTTTGCTCTCTCACTTTCCGGAGAAACCCAGTTTTTATTCAAATCAAGCTTCTGACAGCCTGGAGCATAATCCATGCGTAACTGATGAAACATTGCCACTCTTTTTATAGCAACAACACTCATTTCAGCAGCAGCCATAAATTTTGAAAAACCTCTCATTGTTCGTATTTCACCATCATTTACAACATCATGCATTTTTCCATCTCGAGGATCTTTATACTGAGTAACATAAGAGGTGTGGATTTCTACATTACGGTGCTTTGAATGAGCAATACTAACCCCAAGACCATCAATATTTTCGATTCCAAACTCAATTCCGTGACAACAGATATTTGACCATGCCACACATTTGTCTGATGTCAGCTGTTCATAAAATGGCTCATCTTGGTCTTTTCTGAAAACAATAAACCTTTCATCTCCATCTTTAATTCTAAATACTGGAATACCAGTGTATTCTGCAACAACTTGATTCGCCGCAACAGTTTTAGTGTAAGTACTCAAAAACTCCTGTGCAGACCACATGGCAGCCAGCATGAGGCGTATTCGATAATATTTGCCAGTCTCGGAAT
>NZ_BAABFL010000427.1:0-19191 GCF_039540975.1 Kistimonas scapharcae | reverse complement strand
GTCAATCGCTCGTTTCATCCTGTGGATAATTCGGCGTTTGACGACCGGGTCGCTGGGAAGCTGACCGCAACAGGAGGCGCATTCTATCGATAAGCCTGAAGACATCAAGTGCCCTGGCAATATTTAGGTATAATCCCCACCCTAAACATTCAAAAACACCATGACAATGGAGCAGTAACACCATGAAATATCTGGAGGCAGGCAGCCAAGCCCCCGCGTTCGCCTTACTTGATCAAGATGGCAATACCGTATCGCTCAGCGATTTTGCCGGTAAGAATAAGGTACTGGTGTATTTTTATCCCAAAGCAATGACACCAGGATGCACAACCCAGGCCTGCAGTCTGCGTGATAGCAAAGACGCACTCGACCAGCATGGCGTTGTTGTTCTTGGAATCAGCCCTGATCCTGTCGCACGATTGGGGAAATTCATTGCCAAGCATGACCTGAATTTTACGCTGCTCTCCGATGAGAACCATGCTGTCGCCGACCAGTTTGGCGTTTGGGGACTCAAGAAATTCATGGGTAAGGAGTATGACGGCATTCACCGTATCAGCTTCCTTATTAATGAAGACGGTGTCGTTGAGAAGATCTTTGATAAATTCAAAACCAAAGATCACCACGAGACAGTGATCAATTACCTGGAAAGCAAATAAAGAAAAAGGCCGGATCATTCCGGCCTTTTTATAAGTTCAAAATTCTAGTTTATTGCACTTCAAACAGGTGATGCTTTTTCTTGCCCAGCTTAACGAGGAAGAAGCGTCCATAGAGGGCATTCTCCCGGGCAAAGCATTCTGGCAGCTTCATATTGTCATCCATTGATTTGGCAACACCATTAAATGTCACCGCATTGCGTCCCAGCGCATCCTTTACCTGCTTACCAGAAGGTGCCACGCCGTGATCTGCAAACAGCTGCGTCATAGGCATGCCTTCCAACTCTGAAATCGTGACTGTTGATGACGGCAGACCATCCAGACGCAACTGCTCCAGTTCCTGTTCGGACAATCCGGAAAGCTCACCTGAGAATAGGGCTTCAGTAATACGCTCTGCAGAACGAAGACCTTCTTCACCATGCACCAGACGGGTCACCTCACGGGCCAGAATCCCCTGACCGGTCTTACGCCCTTGAATCTGTGCATCCTCTTCTTCAATGCCACGGATTTCTTCCATGCTGAGGAAGGTGAAGTAGCGCAGGAATTTATAAACATCCGCATCTGCAGTATTCATCCAGAACTGGTAGAACGCGTACTGGGATGTCTTGCTGGAATCCAGCCAAACCGCACCGGATTCTGTTTTACCAAACTTGGTACCATCCGCCTTAGTAACCAGTGGAACGGTCAGACCATACGCCTGCGCCTTGTTCATGCGGCGAGCCAGATCGATGCCACCGACGATGTTACCCCACTGGTCACTACCACCAATCTGCAACGTGCAACTATGCAAACGATTCAACTCGGCAAAGTCCAGAGACTGCAACAGCATGTAGGAAAATTCAGTAAAGGAGATACCGGAACCTTCACGTTCAATGCGCTGCTTCACAGACTCTTTGTTGATCATGTTGTTGACAGAGAAGTGCTTACCTACATCACGCAGGAAAGCGAGCACATTCATGTCACCGGTCCAGTCCAGGTTATTGGCAACAATCGCCGCATTCTCACCACAGTCGAAATCAATGAACTGGCTGACCTGTCCACGAATTTTGTCAGCCCAGTCGGCGACAACGTCGCCCGTATTAAGCTGTCGCTCCGCAGCCTTGAAGCTGGGATCACCAATCAGTCCGGTCGCACCACCCACCAGCGCAATCGGCTTATGCCCGGCCTCCTGAAAACGGCGCAACACCAGCAGCGGCACCAGGTGTCCCAGATGCAGGCTGTCAGCAGTCGGATCGAAACCGCAATACAGCGTACGGGAACCGCTGCCCAGATGCTCCGCCAACTCCTCGACTGCGGTCACCTGGTTGATCAGCCCACGGGCCTGCAGATCCTGCAATAATGCGTTTTGATCGTCTGACATCACTCACTACCTGTAATTGTCCGGCGCACCGGATAGAAACTCAGCCATGCAATCGCGCTATGCGCTGTAGCAGAAATTTTAAACGGCAAAACATACCGCAAACCATTAAAAAGACAACCGCTTTCCCCTACGCTGAAGTAAATAAATGAACACTCTGTCGGGTAATCATGGTGTAACGCAGTTCATGATCATGTAAAGCCGACGCTTACTGACTATTACCGCAAAAAATATGCGTTTATAATCTATTTTTATTAATATCCAGCGAACTTAAGTTATTTTGGCTCCAGGAGTATGACCAACCACCGCCGCGCTACGCAACAATCACTGAAAGCCTTTCCGAAACGTCATCTCGCTCTGGCGGCGGGTTTAATGGCTGTTGTTTCCCTGTTGTTAATCATTGTTCCCTCTGAGCCTGTTTCTGCCAAGCGCACAGAAATTCCCTTGGCCATTGAGACACCCGAGAGCTTAGCCGAGATTATCGACAATAATCTGACGCAGCCACCGGCTGCTGGCAATAATGCAACACAAAAAACAGCTGTACCCGTTGCGCCTTCCATTGACTGGAAACACGTCACAATTAAGTCAGGCGATACCCTGTCAGTGATTTTCTCCAAGCAGGGATTAAGTGCCAACACCCTGCATAAACTGGTCAGCAGCAGCAAAGAAGGCAAATCGCTGGCGTCCATCAGGCCAGGGCAAACGCTCGAGTTTGGTTTCATTGATGGCGAACTGCAACAACTGCGTTATGTCCGCACCCGGCTGGAAAGCCTGCACTTTACCCGCAGTGGTGACAGTTTCACCGCCGATGAAGTGATACGGAAACCCGAGATTCGCCAGAACCACGTTGTCGGCGTGATTAAAGATTCCCTGTTCCTGTCAGCCAACCGGGCAGGACTACCGGACAAACTGACCATGGAACTGGCCAATATTTTTGGCTGGGATATCGATTTTGTTCTGGACATCCGCAGCAATGACAGCTTCAGCCTGATCTATGAAGAGAAATTCCTGGATGGCAAGTCAATCGGCTACGGCAACATTCTTGCGGCAGAATTCCAGAATCGCGGAGAAACCTATCGAGCCATCCGTTATACCGACAGCAAAGGTAAGACCGATTATTACTCCCCCGAAGGTGAAAGCCTGCGTAAATCCTTTATCCGCACACCGGTTGACTTCACCCGGATAAGCTCAGGCTATAACCCGAACCGTAAACACCCAATCTTCAAAACCGACCGACCACACCGAGCTGTCGATTACGCAGCGCCTTCCGGCACCCCCATTAAGGCGTCTGGTGACGGCACCATCCACTTTGCCGGCAAGCAGCGTGGTTACGGTAACGTGGTGTACATTAACCACCCGAACAGTATCACCACCGTTTATGCTCATATGCGCAATATCCGACAAGGAATGAGAAAAGGTGTACGGGTAAAACAGGGTCAGATTATCGGCTACGTTGGAATGACTGGTTACGCAACAGGCCCCCATCTGCATTATGAATTCCGGGTTAATGGTGTGCACCGCAACCCACTCAAGGTCAAACTGCCCGATGCCAAACCGTTGCCCAAGTCAGAGATGGCACACTTCGGCCGGATCACTCGCGTGATGCTGGCAGAACTGGAAACTCGCCAAAGCAGCACTCTGTTGGCAGCGAAAAGCAACAACAAATGACGATGCAACACGTGGATCCCGATTCCGAGTTCTATATTGGCCTCATGTCCGGCACCAGCATGGATGCAATGGATGCCGTGCTGGTTGACCTGGGATCAGCATTTCCTTTGCAGAAGCATCAGGTTTCCATCCCCCTGCCAGAAACACTGCGCAAATCACTCTTTGCGCTCTGCCAGGATGGCCCCAATGAAATAATCCGTATGGCGAAAGCCGATATTCAGGTCGCAGAGATCAGTGCACAGGCCGTGAGCATTCTGCTGAAAGAGGCGTCGATACCGGCATCAGATATTCAAGCCATTGGCAGTCATGGACAGACCATCCGTCACCTGCCGCAAGTGGGTAATACGCTGCAAATTGGCAGCCCCAGCCATATTGCCGAGCTGACCGGCATTCTCACTGTTGCCGACTTCCGGCGCCGTGATATGGCTGCCGGTGGGCAGGGCGCGCCACTGGTACCGGCTTTTCATGAAGCAGTCTTTCGCCATCCGGAAAAAAATCGCGTCATCCTGAATATTGGCGGTATTGCCAATATCAGCATTCTGCCTACAGCGAAACACATTCCTGTCAGTGGTTTCGATACGGGTCCAGGCAATGCGCTCATGGATTACTGGAACCAGAAACACCAGGGAACCCGCTACGATCTTAATGGCAGCTGGGCATCCTGTGGGACTGTCGATCACGCCCTATTGCATGATTGCTTATCCGATGCCTATTTCAGCAGACAGCCACCTAAAAGTACGGGGAGAGAGCATTTCAATGCGGAATGGTTTAATCGCTTCCTGAACAAACATGACTCTCTGACTCCCGCCGATATTCAGGCAACCCTGATGGAATTGACGGCGAAAAGTATTGCCGCCGATATCCAACGCTATGCCGTCGACTGTCAGGAGTTGTTTGTCTGTGGCGGTGGCGCATACAACAGTGCACTGCTTGAACGCATCGCTTTTCATCTACCGGATATTTCCGTTAGCAGCACACGCTCACTTGGGCTCGCCGCAGAATGGGTTGAAGCCGTCGCTTTTGCCTGGCTGGCCCGACAGACCATCCACGGTTTACCCGGCAACCTTCCCAGCGTCACCAATGCCAAAGGCCAGCGCATCCTTGGCGGAATCTATCCGGCCTGAATGATTTAAGCCGTCTGTGAAGTAATAGAAGAAAGGCATCTGCCAGCTGAAATCTTCAGCTGGCGACAAAGATTAGATCGTAAACGAGGAACCACAGCCGCAGGTATTGGTGGCATTGGGGTTATTCACGATAAAGCGCGAACCTTCCAAGCCTTCTACGTAATCAACTTCCGCACCGACCAGGTACTGGAAGCTCATCGGGTCCACAACCATTTTCACGCCAAACTTTTCAACGACGGTATCATCGTCATTCAGCTCTTCATCAAAGGTGAACCCATACTGAAAACCGGAGCATCCACCACCGGTTACAAACACCCTGAGCATCAGGCGATCATTGCCCTCATCCTCCACCAGGTCGCGCACTTTTGTGGCGGCATTTTCGGTGAAGGTAATTGGCTCAGGTATAAAGGTCTCAGCGGCGGACATTCGTGCTCCCGATGTACTGCATTATCAACTTCAACAATTATTCAATTAACCGAGCATTCCAGTCAACTTTGTCATGTTACAAGAACTGACAATCCTCAGGTCCCTTCCACCTCAACCTGCATGACCTGCTTTTCAATACGTTCCTTGTCGGCGGCTTTCTTTCCGTCTTTATTCTTCAACGGAATGTCAGAAACCTTGGTTTCGGCCAGTTTAGGCATATGTTCCAGACTACCATTCACCTGTGCGCCCATAACCATTTCAATCAGACTGTAATGGACATTACCACTGATCTCGGCCTTGGCCGCCAGCTCCAGGCGCTCCGTGGCGTACACATTGCCCTTAACCTTGCCATTAACGACCACATTGGGCGCATGGATATCGCCTTCGATGCTGCCCGCTTCGGCCAGTCGCAACACGCCATCATCCGACACCACATCACCAACAATCCGGCCTTCCACATGCATGCTGCCATGGAAGCGTACATCGCCATGGATTTCAGTACCATGCGAAATCAACGTGGTTGCATCGCTGTTACGCGCGACTGCCTTGGTCGTATTCACGGGTTTGTCCGCAGATTTGGATTTTCCCCACATACTACTACGCCTCTTTAATAACCCAGTTAAACTTGCGATCGATGTCCCGTTTCTTCGGGCTGGTAATATGGCCGGTTACCTGCAGGTATTCAGGCGTAAACCCTTCCGGCAACGCGATCTCGCCCCGGGTACCATCACCGGGAATACTCTGAAAATAGCGGAAGCCAAGCCGGATGTTCTTGCCATCGAGCTGGGGTGACAACTCGTGCAGTGCAAAGCTGACGGATTGGCCGTCCTGCTTGCCTACAACGGTCGCCTGCAATTCCCCCTTGAGGAACTGGTGTTGTTTAGCCGATTGCATCACCACCAGCTTCCACTGGAAATGGCGAGGCTGGCCTGTCGGCAACAATTCAAACTTTTGAATAGATACCGCGCCCTCCTCTTCTTCCGGCGCAATGATGCTCCGATAGAATGCAAGATCCTGGTTCAGTCTCGCATTGTCGTCCTTTAATCGACGGACATCTTTACGAACCATTTCTGCCGCATCACGATTGATCTGGCCAGCACGCTCAGCAATAGCGATCTGCTGCTTCAATTGGGCAACCTGCTGGCTTTGCTCCTGAATCAGCACTTGATTATGGATCAGCTCTTCACGCATGACCTTAATCTCATGCCAGGCCCAGGAACCGCCCAGGTAATAACCGCTCAGCCCTACACCCAGCATAACCACTGCGGTCACCAGCCATTGCCGACGACGTCGAGTCGGATCGTTATGCACAACACGGTAAGTCGGTTCAGTTTCTCCCGCACGCTTCAAGCGAAGATTCTCCAGTCACACAGTTTGCATAAAAACAGATCACCTTAAGGTGATAAGGCCACCTGTGTCAGGCCTGCTGACTCTTCCTGCCCGAACATGATATTCATATTCTGGACAGCCTGACCGGCAGCGCCTTTTACAAGGTTATCAATAACAGACAGTATCACCACGGTATTCCCGCTCATCGGCCGGCATACCGCCATTCGACACATGTTAGAACCACGCACACTGCGTGTCTCTGGCGTCCAGCCTGCAGGCATCACATCCACAAAAGGCTCACGGGCATAACGGGCCTCGTAGAGTGCCTGCAAATCTGCACTGTCATCGGCCAACTGGGCATACAATGTGGCATGGATCCCTCGAATCATGGGGGTCAGATGAGGCACGAACGTCAGCCCGCAGGAACCACCACTGACCGCATTCAATCCCTGCCTGATTTCGGGCAGGTGACGATGGCCGTTCACACCATACGCCTTGAAACTCTCACCAGCCTCACACAACAGCGTACCGACATTGGCCTGTCGCCCGGCTCCACTGACACCGGATTTACAATCGGCAATCATGGCTCCGGCATCAATCAAGCCCGCTTCCAGTAACGGCAGAAAACCGAGTTGCACCGCCGTAGGGTAACAGCCCGGGTTGGCCACCAGCCGTGCTGATGCAATCTCGGCACGATTTACTTCAGGCAGCCCGTAGACGGCATCCTCAAGCAACGCCGGGCAGGCATGCGCCATGCCATACCATTCGGACCAGGTATCCGCATCTTTCAAGCGGAAATCCGCAGCCAGGTCAATTACCCGTACGCCACGTGCCAGCAGTTCCGGCACCTGGGTCATGGCAACGCCATTGGGTGTGGCATAAAAGACCACATCGCACCCAGCCAGGGCGTCGACGTCCGGCTCAGCAAAGCAGAGGTCAGTATGGCCTCGCAGGCTCGGGAACAGATGGTCCAGACCTCGACCGGCTTCGGAGCGTGAGGTAATCACCCGCAATTCAACGGCCGGATGCTGCACCAGCAAGCGCAACAGTTCGACTCCGGTATAGCCTGTTCCACCAACAATCCCAACCTTGATCACTGATTTCTCCTCGACGCCCCCGCGAAAACAGCCGGCTATAATAAATGGCTTTAGTTAAAATCTACAGCCATTAACGCGCGTAATCTGTCGCCCTTTTCACATTAAGACAATGAAAGATCTCATTGACGACCTGCCCTGAGTCATGGCGATTCACACCAGCTTCTGCATAATGGTAGGCAAAAAATGATGACAGCTCTTGGATGACAGGGAAATTCATGATTCCAGCAACACCACAATCCGGCGGAACCCACTGATGCGATTGACGCCCCGCCGCCCCTCCTTCTACCGTTTTCGTCAACAGCTTGCTGATACGGATGCCATCCCCCAATTAGTCCTGTTGGGGCTGTTGACCGGTTTGTTCACAGCACTCGTCACCACGGGTTTTCGGGAATTAATTACTTTTTTTACGAGCCTGTATTTACCCACCCCCGATTATGATGATTTTGCGGCACTTGAGTGGCCCCTTCGCCTGTTGTTGCCACTGATCGGTGTCGCTGCCATTGTGACACTCTTTCGCCTGCTGCATGACCCCAAGCATCGCCTGGGCATTGCCCACGTGATTGAACGATTAAGCCTGCACCAGGGACGGCTCCCGCTAAAACCTTTTTTACTTCAGTTTTTCGCAGGCGTGGCTGCGATAGCCTCCGGTCATTCAATCGGACGCGAAGGACCCGCCGTACACCTGGGCGCCGCCAGCGGCAGCCTACTGGGCCAATGGTTACACCTTCCCAATAACAGTCTGCGAGTACTGGTCGCCTGTGGCAGTGCGGCAGCGATTTCCTCCGTGTTTAACACCCCGATTGCCGGTATCGTGTTTGCCATGGAAGTGGTGGTCATGGAATACACCGTCGCCGGTTTTATTCCTGTGATGCTGGCATCCGTGATCGCGGCGGTGATCACTCGCAGCCTCTACGGCACAGAACCGGCATTTCATGTGCCATCACTTACCGTCACCACGGTTAACGAGCTCCCGCTGATCATTATTACCGGGATTACCATGGGCTTACTGGCCGTATGCTTTTGTCGCCTGATTATCCTGTTTGCCCGTACGAATCCTTACCCGTTATGGCTTCGCCTGACCTGTGCCGCCTTACTGACTGGCCTGACTGCCATTTGGCTTCCACAGGTAATGGGTATTGGCTACGGCACACTGTCGGACATCATGTTCAACAATCTCGGTTTCACTTTCCTCTGCCTTCTCACCATCGGAAAGCTGTGTACCAGTGCCGCAAGCGTAGGCCTGGGGGTTCCCGGCGGCTTAATTGGCCCGTCCCTGTTTATTGGCGCAGCCGCAGGCAGTACGGTGGGAAGTCTCACCAATATGCTCGGGCTCAGTGCAACTGTCAGTGGTTTTCCGGCCATGGTTGGTATGAGCGCTATGTTAGGCGCGGTTTTGCAGGCACCATTGACCGCATTGATCACCGTATTGGAATTAACTCGCAACCCCGGCATTCTTCTGCCCTCCCTGATTGCGATCATCATCGCCTGGCTCATCACCAGCCAGCTGTTCCGGCAGCAATCAATATTCACCCAAATGCTCTCCGCTGACGGTCTCGATTTTCGTCACGACCCGGTCGCCCAGGCACTACGGCGCGCCGGCGTTGCCAGCGTGATGAGCCGAAGCCTGCAGCAACTGGAGCGACACTGCCCGTTTGAACAACTGCACAACGCCCTCAAAACAAAACCGCGCTGGCTACTTATCAATAACAACGGAAAACCACAAAGTTTAATGCCAGCCGTTGAACTGGCTCGCCAGCTGGAACAGCTAACGTTTGATGCCCACTACACGCTGGTTGAAACCGCTGACCTGCTCGGCATTCCCGCCAAACGGCTGGAAGTAGGTGCCATTGATATCAAATCCACTCTGCATGAAGCCTTGAGAAGAATGGACCAGAATAGCCTGAATGCGCTTTATGTGGTCAGCAGAGACAGGCGAAACGGTGATGTAATAACGGGTATCATTACCCGTGCCGATATCGAAGCCTGGTACCAGGTACCCCACTGACACCAATAACACGGGATGACGCCTTCAATGCTTTATTTGTGGATTAAAGCGTTTCATATCATCAGTATGGTCTGCTGGTTTGCGGGTCTGTTTTATCTACCACGGCTCTATGTCTACCATGCCATGAGCAGCGACAACATCAGCATTGAGCGTTTCAAGGTCATGGAACGAAAGCTCTACCGTGGTATTACCACCCCTTCCATGATCCTGACCTTGGCCTTTGGCCTCTGGCTTTTGCATATGCAGCCATTCCTGCTCAAACAGGGGTGGTTCCATGCCAAGCTGGCACTGATTCTTCTGTTACTGGGCTACCACCATGTCTGCGGCCGGTTACTGAAAATCTTTGCTAACGATAGCAACACCCGCAGCCATACGTTCTACCGATTTTTTAATGAGTTTCCGGTGCTGCTGTTGCTTGGTATAGTGATATTGGTTGTTGTGCGACCATTCTGACACCCGAGCCAACAACGATAAAACAACCATAAAAAGGGCAAGGATTGCACCGTATGGATACCACACTGTACAAAGTCGTCTTTGAAGGGCAGACACATCCCGATCAACACACGGAACAGGTCAAACAGAATTTTACGGACCTGTTCCAGGCCGAACCGCCACAAATAGAGCGCCTGTTTTCCGGACAACCGATCATTGTCCGGAAAAACCTAAGACAACAGGAAGCCCGGCTGTATGAGGAAGCGATTACTCGAGCGGGTGCCATGTGCCGCATTTTGATCCAGAAGCCGGCATACACTGCCACTGTTCTGGATACTCTTCACGAAATCCCCCCCTGGGAAACGGAACAACCAGACGCCCCCACAACCATTGACGCTTTTTCATCGAAAGGCCGTCTTGGGCGCGTTCACTTTATAACCTATACCTCGTTGTGTTTTTTGCTGGCCGCTGTTCTATCGTCGACGGCATGGATTCTGGCGACGGGTTCAACATCAATCATCCCCCAAGGCGCAGCCATCATAACGACAATATCAACATGCCTGCTTGCGATACTTGCCTGTATTCCACTGCAAATACGACGACTACACGATATTGGCCACAGTGGCTGGTTGAGCCTGATCAGCCTTACACCACTGACAAACATCCCCTATTTTTGTTATATAGCCCTGTCCCCCGGCCACCGGGGAGTGAACCCGTACGGCAACACCACAGCCCCCCCCTCCACGGTGATCAGCCTGCTGGCGATTGTGCTACCACTCTTGTTTATCATAGCGTCCATGCTAGCCCTTGTGGCAAACTTCAGCAACGTACAGGCATTGCTGCAACAGGCATATGGCCAGCCAGCCCCACCACTACGATAAAAAATACGGCGATCAGTCTCTGCTCGCTGGGAAAACCACAATACCCCTGAGGGAGCAGAATGATGAAAGGACGAGTACTGATTACAGGTGCATCCACCGGTATCGGTGAAGCCATGTGCCACTATCTGGCCAAACAAAAACATGATCTTGTGCTGGTCGCCCGCAACGGCGAACGCCTTCAGGCACTGGCCAAGACACTCACCGAACAGTTTGGTGTCACCGTCACGTCCTGTCCGATGGATCTCGCCGTGAATGGCGCTGCACTCTCCCTGCATGAATGGTGCAAGTCTCAAGGACTGAACATCGACATCCTGATCAATAACGCCGGCGTCGGCACCCGCGGCGACTGGATCAGCACCAACTTTGACGACGAATACCGTCTGATCCAACTCAACATCGTCACACTAGCTGAACTGTGCAAACTGTTTGCCCGGGATATGGCGGAACGCAAGCAGGGCTGGATTCTGAACGTCGCCTCCATTGCCGGTTTCCAGCCCGGCCCCTGGATGAGCAACTACTATGCGTCAAAAGCCTATGTTCTGAGTCTTTCAGAAGGACTTGGGCATGAACTGAAAGCCCATGGTATTACCGTCACGGCACTCTGCCCGGGTCCGGTCAAAACACCGTTTTTTGAAAATGCCGGCATTCCAGAGGAAAAAATCTTCGCCAACCCGGCAACCATGACAGCAGAAGCCGTAGCCGCTGCAGGCATTGAAGGGTTACGCAGTGGCAAGCGACTTGTCATTCCCGGCTTTATCAACAAAATGATTGCCCAGAGTGGAAGAGTATCACCCAGAAACATGCAAACAGCCGTTAGCGGCTGGCTCAACCAACACAGCATTTGATGCTCTGGGATATTAACCGACGGAAAACACTCGATGTCACTCTCATTGCATAACTACAATATTGTCCGGGTCAGCGATGGCAAGCAGATCACCAACTGCACCATTGTGCGCATGTGTCATGCGCACGTGGTCGTAAAATACGAAGGGCGAAAATACAAAATCCCCTACGATCTGATAGACAAGGTGGTTGGTCACGAACTGCTGATGCCGGAGGAATAACGGCGCGCACAATTCACAGGAGTCCTCCATGAGTACAGACTGTCTGTTCTGCCGGATCATTGACGGAGATGCACCGGCAGAAAAAGTCTATGAAGACGACGATGTCATCGCTTTCAGGGATATTTTCCCGGCAGCCCCGACCCATTGCCTGATTATTCCACGCAAACATATCAATACGCTGAACGATGCTGACGAAAGCGATACGCAGGTACTGGGAAAATTGATGCTAACGGCAAGCCGACTGGCGAAAGAGGCGGGAATCGGTGAAAGTGGTTACCGGGTTGCGATGAACTGCAACAGGGGTGCAGGTCAAAGTGTCTTTCATATTCATCTGCATCTGCTGGGCGGCCGTCAGATGAAGTGGCCGCCCGGCTAAGTAACAGACTAATCCTTGATCAGATTGCCTGTACCTCAAAGCTGTGCGTGATCTCCACGCCAGCTTTGCCCAGCATGATGGATGCCGAGCAGTATTTTTCAGCCGACAGCGCCACAGCACGGCTAACGTGATTTTCCTTCAGGTCACGTCCTTTAACGACAAAGTGCAAATGAATTTTGGTAAAAACGGCTGGGACGGTATCGGCACGTTCTGCCTCAATATCCACATGGCAGCTAAGCACGTCCTGACGGGACTTCTGGAGCGTACTGACCACATCAATGGATGAGCATCCGCCAACGCCCTGCAGGATCATCTCCATCGGGCTCGGCCCCAGGTTATTGCCCCCGTGCTGTTGTGATGCATCCATCACCACCGAGTGCCCACTCTGGGTTTCACCGACAAACCGAAAACCATCAACCCACTTTACTTGTGCTTTCATTCGCGTTATTACCTGTACTCACTGTCCGGTGGGTGTGATGCAGGCTGTATGTCCTGCATGATCAGGAGGGGTACACACCCGCACCAGGCTCTTTATAATCCAGTATCGCTAACCACATACGGATCACTTAAGCAGTTTGTGACCTGCCTCGCAGACCTGACAATCGTGAACCCGTAGAGTGGAGGCACTGGCATGGATGTCGCAAATGGTACTCGAAATCACGGTGCCCTGATACTGATAACAACACCGGCCCGTCCGCCACCGGAAAGTGGTACACACTTCTGTCCGCTGGCACATCAGGCCGTTTCGCTGACCATTAACTGATGCCGGAAACCTATGGTAGTACTCGCACAGTCCCGACCGTTGACGGAAAAAGAGCGTTTCCTGACACACTGCCACCGTCACCGCTATAAGGCCAAGAACAATATCATCTGCGCCGGCGACCCGGCCGACACCCTTTACTATATTGTTGAAGGTTCTGTTACCGTCTTTGTGGAAGACGACGAAGGGCGTGAAATTATCATTGCCTACCTGAACGCCGGCGATTTCTTTGGCGAGCTGGGACTGTTTCTGAACGATGAAACCAGTGTTCGCAGCGCCTGGGTCAAGGCGCGGACAGTCTGTGAAATCGCTGAAATCAGTTACACCCGGGTACGGGAGCTAAGCAAGGAAATGCCCGGCATCCTGTTTGATATCAGCACCCAGATTGCTGCACGACTCAAGCAAACCACCCGTAAAGTCAGTGACCTGGCCTTCCTGGATGTGACCGGACGTGTCGCCCGCACATTGCTGGATCTCTGCCAGCAACCTGATGCGATGACCCACCCTGACGGCATGCAGATCCGTATCACCCGTCAGGAAATCGGCCGTATCGTCGGCTGCTCAAGGGAAATGGTGGGACGGGTACTGAAAAACCTGGAAGACCAGGAACTGGTCTCCGTGAAAGGCAAAACCATGGTGGTCTTTGGTACCCGCTAAATACTGATCAACCCACCCTAAAAAAGCTGGCAAATTGCCGGCTTTTTCACATTAACCCAACTTGTCGCTGGCGACGTGATAGTGTGGATCTTCCATCACATTCACTTCGACCAGATACTGCGCACGACTCAGCAGTGAACGGCACTCCTCGGTCAAATGGCGAAGATGCAGTTTCTTACCCGCCTTGGTATAACGCTCAGCCAGCGTATCAATCGCTTCCAGCCCCGAATGATCGCAGACCCGTGAATAACGGAAATCAACAATCACATCCTCAGGGTCACCCTTGGCATCAAACAGCGCCATGAAATGGCTGACGGAGCCAAAAAACAGTGGTCCATGCAATTCATAGACTTTACTCCCTGCCTCATTCATACGCATATCCACACGGATGTGTTTGGCATGCTGCCAAGCAAAGACCAGCGCAGAAACAATCACACCAACAATGACAGCCACCGCCAAGTCCGTCCATACCGTCACGGCAGAGACCAGAATCAGCACAAAAGCATCACTCACCGGAATCTTGTTGAGAATGCGTAAACTACTCCATTCAAAGGTGCCGATCACCACCATAAACATCACACCGGTCAAGGCTGCCAGGGGAATCTGTTCAATCAGGGAAGAGGCAAACAGGATAAACACCAGCAGCATCAGCGCCGCGACAAGGCCAGACAGGCGCCCTCTGCCACCGGAGTTCACATTGATCATGCTCTGGCCGATCATGGCGCAGCCGCCCATGCCACCAAAGAACCCCGTCACGGTGTTAGCGACACCCTGGGCAACACATTCCCGGTTATTCTGGCCAGTGGTGTCGGTCAGCTCATCAATCACACTAATTGTCAGCAATGACTCAATCAGGCCAATAGCCGCCAGGATCACCGCATAAGGGAAGATAATTTCCAGTGTTTCCCAGGTCATGGGGACTGAAGGAATAGAGAAACTCGGCAAACCACCGGCAATGGACGCCACATCACCAACCGTGCGGGTATCCAGATTGAATCCAATCACGAGCACGGAGACACCGACTATCGCCGCCAGGGAAGAAGGCACCGCACGGGTCAGGCGGGGCAGAAACATGATGATGGCCATCGTCAACGCCACCAGTGCCAGCATCAGATAGAGCGGCTCGCCACTGAGCCAGACCTTGATACCATCTGCACCCACAACCTTGAACTGCTCCAGCTGGGCAAGAAAGATCACTATCGCCAAACCATTCACGAAGCCAAGCATCACCGGATGGGGCACCAGTCGGATAAACTTCCCCAACTTGAAAACGCCCGCCAGCATCTGCAGAAGTCCCATGAGCACCACTGTTGCAAACAGGTACTGCTCCCCATGGGTTGCCACCAGCGACACCATCACCACCGCCAGCGCGCCGGTCGCACCGGAGATCATACCGGGACGTCCACCGATGGCAGAAGTAATCAACCCCACCATGAACGCCGCATACAGGCCGGTAAGCGGCCCAACACCCGCGACAAAGGCAAAGGCAACCGCTTCGGGCACCAGCGCGAGGGACACCGTCAGACCTGACAACATATCGTTCTTGTACCGGGAAAATCGGTCGAGCTTAGTGAAAGTCATAGGCATTCGTTATTGTTCAGGATTCGAAGGTAGGCATGTAAAAGGCCGCGAATCATACCAGAACCTGCCCTTTTCTCAAAAACCGTTAGACTGATAGGTATCTGGACACGCATGGCGAGGTACCGGCATTGGCTACCTTCACACACCTGTGGTTGCTGGTTCTTTTCTCTCAACTACTGACGGGCTGCATACATCCAATGAGCAAAAAAACAGAGTATTGTGTGGTAATGACCACCTGTCCAACCCAGCTGGAGGCGGACACCCACGCAAGGGCGATCATCGAAAAAGGATTGGGCGCCTGTGTCCAGACCAGCCAGATACAGAGCCATTACCAGTGGGAAGGCAAAGTTCAGACTGAAAATGAGATCCTGATGCGAATCAAAACCACCTGCGCAAAATATACTGATTTGGAAGCTTACCTGGTGGCAGAACACAGCTATGAAGTGCCGCAGATCATCCAACTGCCGATTACCGCAGGCTTGACCGAGTATCTGGACTGGGTCAAGAAAGAAACGAAGTAACTAAAAAAGCCTGGCGGAGGTGCTCTCCACCAGGCTTTTTTATACCTTCAGGAAATACCCTTCTAGTCGAGACAGGATGCGAACAACTCCCTCAACATCTGGCCTGGATCCGGCTTGCGCATGAATGCTTCTCCCACCAGAAACCCATAGACGTTACTTGCAATCATCGCTGAGACGTCATCAGCGGTATGAATACCGCTTTCCGTCACCACCAGCCGGTCTTCCGGAATCTGTGCCAGTAGCTCATAGGTAGTGTCTAGCGACACATCAAACGTGTGCAGATTGCGATTGTTAATCCCAAGCAGACGGTTATCCAGTGTCAGCGCCCGCTGCAATTCCTCAGCATTATGGACTTCCACCAGCACATCCATCCCCAGCGACTGTGCCAGATCATTGAGCCCGTGCATGACTTCGTCATCCAGGGATGCCGCTATCAGCAGGATACAGTCTGCCCCAATCGCCCGCGCCTCATAGACCTGGTAAGGGTCCACAATGAAATCCTTGCGAATTACCGGCAAGGCGCAGGCGGCTCTGGCCTCCTGCAAAAAGATATCACTGCCCTGGAAGAAATCGACATCTGTCAGTACGGACAGGCAGGCGGCGCCTGCTCGCTCATAACTGACAGCAATATCCGCCGGATGAAAGTCTGCCCGAATCACGCCCTTGCTTGGAGAAGCTTTCTTGATCTCGGCAATCACCGCTGCCTGCCCGGCATCAACCCGCTGCTGCATGGCGCGAACGAAACCGCGCACAGGGCTGGCAGCCTGCGCGGCTTCCTTCAGGGCTTCAACCGAACGAGCCTGTCGGCGCTCCGCGATCTCTTCATGCTTGCGGGCAATGATTTTGCGGAGAATAGTCGGGGTTGTCTCTGTCACCTCAAACCTCCCGGTATACCTGGCTGAAACTGGCCAGTTCCTGCAACTTCTCAAGCGCCAAGCCCGTCAGGATGGCATCCTGCGCCATCTCCACCCCTTGTTTGAGCGTTGCCGTGACATTCGCGGCATAGATCGCCGCCCCGGCATTCAACGCAATCATATTGGCCGCTTTATCCGCAGATTCCCCTTCGCGCTTACCCAGGGCATCACGAATCAATGCCAGTGAACCGGCGGAATCTTCAACAGCCAAACCGATCAGGCTTTCACTCTTGATACCCAATACCTCTGGATTGATGGTGTATTCCGTGACCTGGCCGTCTTTTAACTCCGCCACATAGGTTTCACTGGCAATACTGATTTCATCCAGCCCATCACGGGAGTGCACTACCAGAACATGGTTACTGCCCAAGCGATTCAATACTTCCGCCATGGGGCGGCAAAGCTCCCGGGTAAAGACACCAATCACCTGGTTGGGCACTCCGGCAGGATTAGTCATCGGCCCGAGAATGTTCATGAACGTGCGAATACCCAGCTCTTTACGCGGCCCGACCGCATATTTCATTGCCGCATGGTGCATGGGCGCAAACATAAATCCGATACCGACTTCTTCGACGCAACGCGCCACCTGCTCAGCGTTCAGTTCAATATTCACACCGGCCGCCTGAAGCAGATCTGCACTGCCAGTGCTGCTGGAAACCCCGCGATTTCCATGCTTGGCTACCTGCGCTCCAGCTGCTGCAGCGACAAATGCCGATGCTGTGGAAACATTAAACAGATTGGCGCCATCACCACCGGTACCGACGATATCAACCAGGTGATCCCCCTTCACCACGACCTTGCTGGCCAGTTCCCGCATCACCAGGGTCGCGCCGGTAATTTCATCAATACTTTCGCTTTTCATGCGCAATCCCATGAGGAATGCGCCAATCTGGGCCTGGGTCGCTTCGCCAGTCATGATCTGTTTCATGACCGATACCATTTCATCCTGATCAAGATCCAGGTGCTGAACCACCTTGCTGATTGCCTGTTTGATATCCATTACACCCACTCCTGGCTCAGATTCGTTGTTTGAGGAAGTTGGCCAGCAATGCATGGCCCTGTTCGGTCATGATGGATTCCGGATGGAACTGCACCCCTTCAATGGCCAGTTCGCGGTGCCTGAGCCCCATGATCTCATCCATGCTGCCGTCTTCATTTTCGGTCCAGGCAGTGATTTCCAGGCAGTCCGGCAGTGTGTCAGCGCTCACCACCAGCGAATGGTAACGGGTGACGGTCAGCGGATCGTCCAACCCGGCAAAGACGCCTTTCCCCTCATGACGCACCGCGGACACCTTGCCATGCATCACCTGTTTCGCCCGCACGACATCACCACCGAATACCTGCCCCATGCTCTGGTGCCCAAGGCAAATACCCAGCAATGGGATCCGACCGGCAAAATGGCGAATAGCCTCCATGGAGATACCGGCTTCATTGGGGGTGCAGGGTCCGGGAGATATCACGATATGGTCTGGCCACAGTTTTTCCAGCTCGCTCACGGTAATCTCATCATTGCGATACACCTTCACGTCCGCGCCCAGCTCTCCCAAATACTGGACAACGTTATAGGTGAAAGAATCGTAGTTATCGATCATTACGAGCATAAAGGCCTTCCGTTTAGAGATTTACAGCCATACCGCCGAACCCATCTTCCTGCACCATTGCAGCACAGAGACTGGGAACTGGCCTGAATCCTACCATATTTATCCGTATTTTCTTCTACTTCGACGCTGACACACACCGCTCGCGCATAAGAAATCTTCTAGATTAAACATCGCTAAAGGAGGTTTTACTGATAGACGTATTCTGCACCCTAAACACAATGGAAGCGGCATTTTTACCTAATCAGAAACATCGTGCTGATAGGTCAACAAAGAAACCATGTTATTTCAGCCTGCATACACGCCCCCTCCTTTGCCGGACAAACAGCGGTATAGCACTAACATTAAGCAGGCCCCGCACCAGAAGACGGTTTGGATTTATTACCACGAACATATTGTGAGCGCTCGCTCACAGCCTGATCCATCCAGCAAAACTGCTGTGTCACAGGTAGCAGGTCAAGTTCTGACAAGCACGACCGCGTGAGTTCCATAGCCTGTTGCTGAAAATCTGCGGGATAATCCAGCCTGTCTGGCAAGTTATTATCTGGATAACGCTTATCTTTCTTTCCTTTGACAGTACCCACAATCAGAGCTTCTGCATGGCCATGGCGCAAAGGAGAACATTCACAAATAATCCGGAAATAATTATGGATACCTGCATGCAATATTTTTTCCTGATTACCACTGTGGCTCAGCCAGCTTGAGAAGCCTTGCTGGCATGGGGCAGGTTCGCGCAGCCATGTAACCCAGC
>NZ_BAABFL010000426.1:0-19142 GCF_039540975.1 Kistimonas scapharcae | reverse complement strand
GGTTACATGGCTGCGCGAACCTGCCCCATGCCAGCAAGGCTTCTCAAGCTGGCTGAGCCACAGTGGTAATCAGGAACACTTATTTGTGCAGTTTGTTTTGATAGGAAGCGTTTGGGTAGCTTGTAGGGAGAGGTTTCCCCTGTATCCTGGCCATTAAATTCCTTACAATGCAGGCACAATCAGAAGTACAAGAAGCGAAACCATGCCGGATCAGTACATAAAAAAAATCCTCGAAGCCAGGGTATACGATGTGGCGGTGGAAACGCCGATTGATCCTGCCCCGTTCCTGTCAGAGCGCCTCAATAACACGGTGCTGATCAAGCGCGAAGACCTGCAACCGGTCTTTTCCTTCAAGATTCGTGGCGCCTATAACAAGGTGTCCCAGCTGACGGAGGATGAAAAAGCCCGCGGCGTCATTGCTGCGTCGGCGGGCAACCATGCCCAGGGACTGGCGCTGGCAGCGAAACAACTGGGGATCAAGGCCGTGATTGTCATGCCCCAGACGACACCGGATATCAAGGTACGGGCGGTTCGAGCCCGCGGTGCTGACGTGATTCTCCACGGCGATGCGTTTGATCAGGCGTTGGCACATTCCATGGCACTGGTGCGTGAACACGGTTACACCTATATCCACCCGTACGATGATGTCGACACAATCGCCGGGCAGGGGACTGTCGGGATGGAGATTCTGCGCCAGCATCCGGAGCCGCTGGATGCGATCTTTGTTCCTGTAGGCGGCGGTGGCTTGATTGCCGGTGTGGCTGCATACGTTAAGTATGTCCGGCCGGATGTCCGTATCATCGGGGTTGAATATGAGGAGTCTGCCTGCCTCAAGGCGGCTCTGGAAGCCGGAGAACGTGTGGTATTGTCACAAGTTGGTATCTTTGCCGATGGGGTGGCCGTTTCCCAGATTGGCGAGGAAACATTCCGTATTTGCCAGAGTTGTGTGGATGAAGTGATCACCGTCAGTGCCGATGAGGTTTGTGCTGCTATCAAGGATATCTTTGACGATACACGATCTGTTGCAGAACCGGCAGGTGCCGTCGGTTTGGCGGGGCTGAAGAAATACGTGGAACAGACAAACGTCCGTGGTCAGACACTACTCGCGATTGACAGTGGTGCCAATATCAACTTTGATCGGTTGCGATATGTATCCGAACGTGCGGAGCTGGGGGAAAAGCGCGAGGCGATTCTGGCTGTGACCATTCCTGAGCGTCCCGGCAGTTTCAAGACGTTTTGTGATGCAATCGGGCGCCGCAATATCACAGAATTCAATTACCGTTACCATAACGACAGCGATGCTGTGATTTTCGTGGGTGTTCAGGTGAATCCTGAGATGGAAACCCGGCAGGCGCTGGTCGACAGTATGATAGAAGCTGGCTATCCGGTTCAGGATCTGACCGATAACGAAATGGCCAAGCTGCATACCCGGCATATGGTTGGTGGTCATTGTCCATCAGTGACCAACGAAGTGGTTTATCGCTTCGAATTTCCTGAGCGCCCGGGTGCGCTTTTACGTTTTCTGGAGCGTCTGGGGACTCGCTGGAATATTTCCCTGTTCCATTACCGTAACCATGGCGCGGCTTATGGGAGGGTTGTGGTTGGGATGCAGGTGCCGGAGAGCGAACGTGCACTGGTACCAGAATGCCTGGAAGAAATTGGTTACCATTTCTGGGAAGAGACAGATAATCCCGCTTATCAGCAGTTCCTCGGTTAGTCCGTCAGCGGAGCCTTCTGGCGGACCTTTGTCCGCCAGGTTCATTAAGAAAAAACACCCTCTTGTGATTTTGGAATACTGTTTCATCCTTAGTGGATTCAATGGTTGAGGCACTATGGCTTTCCCTGTAAAAAGTGTACTGTCGTATTAACGATAAACAGTGTTTTCAGTATCAGGTAACAAGAAGCGTCTTTTTCAGAAGTGCTGCAGTTATGCGTGACAAAGGATAACGAACTATTTTGCGGCCATTATGCGGTATGGCTGAAATCGGCGTGAATGGATTCCCCGAGCATGGCAAAAAAAGAGACAACACCGACGGCTGACAGTCATCCGCATCGCTGGTTCTGGCAAGTCGTTGTACCTTACTGGCGTGTGTATCGAGATGTACTTGCGGCCAGTTTCCTGGTCAACCTGCTGGCCCTGATTTCCCCCTTGTTTGTGATGAATGTCTACGACCGGGTCGTGCCCAATCAGGCGTTTGAAACTCTTTGGATGCTGGCGACCGGCGTATTCATTGCGTTTATGTTTGAGGGGGTGATTCGTTTTATTCGTACTCGATATATTGATTTGGCGGGGCGGCAGATTGATCTCACATTATCGTCCCGCTTGATTGATCGATTGTTGGGGTTGAAGCTGAGTGCTCGCCCTAATAGTGCGGGTTATTTAATGAATCGGCTGGCAGAATTTGACAGCATTCGTACGTTTATTACCTCCGCTACGGTAATGGCCTTTATTGATTTGCCCTTTGTTGTCCTGTTTCTCGGATTGATTTTTTGGCTGGGCGGTTGGCTGGTAGCGATACCGTTACTGTGTATCAGTGTGTCTCTGGGGATTGCCTGGGCCTTGAATTGGCCTTTGCAACGTGTGATCGCACAGCAACAGGATATGTCCGCACAGCGTCAGAATTTCCTGATGGAGTGTTTACTGGGATTAATGTCGGTGAAATCCTGTAATGTCGAACGTCAGCATCAACAGCGCTGGAGTGCGTTGAATCAGACGGTGGCTGATGCATCGCTGAGAATAAGGCAGTTACAGGCGCTTTCTACTCACACGGCAACGTTCCTGTTGCAGATGAATACTCTCGTCATGGTCATTGCTGGCGTTTACCTGATCAGTGCAGGGCATCTGTCCATGGGTGGTTTAATTGCGATGATGATGATTTCCGGTCGTTGTGCAGCACCTGTATCCCAGGTCATCGGCTTATTGAATCAGTATGAAAAAACGATTCAAGCGCTGACGCATACCGGAGAAGTGATGCATTTTCCCCAGGAATATCAGATAGATCGTCAGCTGTTACGTCCTGCATCGTTTAGTGGAACCTGGCATATCAACCAGCTGTCGTTCACTTATCCCGACACTCCCGATTTGTTGAGTGATATTTCGCTGACAATTCCTGCGGGTACCCGGCTGGCCATACTTGGACGTATGGGGTCGGGAAAAAGCACGTTGCTGCAGTTGCTGATGGGATTATGGGAACCCTCGAAAGGGCATGTCGCGGTGGATGGCATTGATATCCGACAATTGGATCCTGCTTGGCTTCGCCGACAGGTAGGGTATGTCGGGCAACAGGCTGAACTGTTCAATGGTACGTTACGCGACAACATTACCATGCACCGGCCAGGCATTAGTGATAGTGACATTCTGGAAGCCATGAACAAGGTTGGCTTGATGGCGATGGTGCAATCCGGTAGTGGCGGACTCGATTTTCAGGTGGGTGAAGGTGGACGTCATCTGTCAGGTGGTCAGGCGCATGCTGTCGGACTGGCTAGGGCGCTGGTGGCCAGTCCCAGGGCTTTGATTCTGGATGAGCCGACCAGCGCCATGGATGCGCAGGCTGAAGCACGTTTTCGTCAGGTCCTGATGCAGCTGGATGGAGTGACACTGTTTCTGGTTACCCATAAGGCCAGTTTGCTGGATTGTATGGATCGAATCATTGTACTTGAGGAGGGTACAGTCCGTGTGAATGATGAGGCGCATACAATTCTGGCAGGTCAGATGAAACCGAAAGCTGAAACAACGGAGAGTGTCTGATATGCAGCAATTGGTTTCAGGGAATTCTACTTGTGAGAGGCAGCTGTTGCATTGGCAGAAACCCAGTCAAGCTGAGGTGCAGCTGATAACCCGCGGCAGTCGGCCGCTGTTGATCAGTATAGGGCTGTTGATCATCGCATTTATTGTCTGGGCTGCCTGGTGTGAAGTGGATGAAGTGACCCGTGGGGAGGGTAAAGTTATTCCGTCCAGTCAGGTGCAGGCTGTCCAGAATATGGAGGGCGGCATTGTTGAGAAAATACTGGTGAAGGAGGGGGATCTGGTTGAGCAGGGGCAGGTGCTCATGCTCATGGATGACACCCGTTTTGCTGCCAATCATCAGGGACAGTTAGCAAGTCAGTACGCGCTTATGGCGCGTAAGGTCCGACTGCAGGCTGAGGTCGCAGGTGGTCACCCCGTTATGCCTGCGTCGTTAAAAGAGCTGGTGCCTGAATTAGCGGAAAGCGAACTGGAGCTGTATCAGTTTAGACGTCAGGAGCTTGCCAGTTCTCTTGGTATTTATCAGCAACAATTGATTCAGCAGGAAAAGCAACAGGCGGAAACTCGTGCTGAAATTGCTATGTTGGAGAAGCGTCATGCTTTATTGGGTGAAGAGCTGGGGCTATCTCAGGATCTGGCAATAGAGGGCGCAGTCTCCCGGGTTGAGGTTCTGAGACTGGAGCGGCAAGTCAGTGATACGCGTGGAGAGCAGCGCATTGCTGAAGAAAATCTTGCTCGTATTCTGGCCGAACAGACCGAAACACAGCAGCGTATTCGTGAAGCGGAACTGGTTTTTATGAATAAAGCTCGCACAGAGCTGAACGAAACGCTCGCACTGCTGCATGAGTTATCAGCCAAGGAAACAGCGACCAGCGACCAGGTTGAACGCACCCAGGTACGCGCACCGATGAAAGGCGTGGTGAAGCAAATACAAGTCAATACAGAAGGTGGTGTTGTTCAACCCGGTATGAAAATGATGGAGCTGATTCCGGTTGATGACACGCTTGAAGTCGAAGTCAAAATCAGGCCTCAGGATATTGCATTCCTGCATCCGGGGCAGAAGGCAACCATTCGTTTTACTGCTTACGATTTTACTGTTCACGGGGGAATTGCTGGTGTTCTGACGCATCTGAGTGCGGATACCATTATTGATGAAAACAATGAACATTATTATTTGGCACGTATAAGAACCGACCAGAATTTTCTGGGGGATGCCGATAATCACAAGCCATTGATTCCAGGTATGGTGGCCAATGTGGATATTCTGACCGGCAAGAAAACGTTAATCACTTACCTCCTTAAACCGGTATTACGGGCTAAGCAACTGGCGTTTACTGAACGTTAAATGACACTGTTTATGTCGTTTGCTTTCGTAGTTGGTAATCATTCACACGTGTTTCTGGTAGATGCCAGGTGGCAATGATTCCAATCACTGCACTGACTAACATCATCACCAGAAAACCGAAGGGTTTTCCATCAACACTGAGTATTTCCAGAATATACGGTGTACTCCCGGCAATCAGGCAGATGCTGATGTTCATGGAAACGGCGAGTCCGGTATAGCGGACATTGGTGTTGAACAGGTTGGCCAGAGTCACCAGGCCGTTACCACAGGCGAGTGCCGTCGGCAGTAGTGTTAGCAGGCCAACCGTGAATAACTGGTGATCTGATAATAGGAGGAATACGGGCCAGGCGACGAGCAGGTAAAGAATATTGCTGATAAGAAGAGCCAAGCGTCGGTTAATGCCACGATCGGATAGCCAGCCAAATACCAATGTCAGCATCGCTGTCATAAGCAGGGTGGCAGTCATAATCTCATACACGTTGCTTTGATGCATACCCAGATGTCGGGTGGCATAAGGCACCATGAAGGTATACATCGATAGCATGGTGACTGAGGCGATGTTCATGCCCATGGCTATGGCAAGTGTTTTACCCTGCGTTTGAAACAGTGTTAACAGAGGGATGCTCACCACCTGTTTTGCTGCAATGAGTCGACTAAATAGCGGCGTTTCGGACAGGCTTCGGCGCATAATGTAGCCGCTGACACCCAGAATGCTTCCGGCAATAAAAGGGAGGCGCCATCCCCAGTTGTACAGTTCATCTTCGGACAGTAGTGAATGGGTCAGCATGCCGATGGTTGAAGCCAGCATGACACCCAGAAGACCGCAGGCGCCAATTGCAGATGTGATCAGGCCTTTGAGATGGTGAGGGACGTGCTCAGCTGCAAATACAACCGCGCCAGGAAATTCGCCTCCAACTGAAATGCCTTGCAATGAGCGCAAAATGATCAGAAGAACGGTGGCCAGATAGCCGATCGTTGCATAGGTCGGTAATAAGCCCATGCTCAGTGTGGCAAAGGTCATGATTAGAATGGATATCCGAAATAACCGTTTCCGCCCGATACGATCCCCAAAATGGCTGAAGGCAATGCCACCCAGTGGGCGAATAAAATAGCCGGCTGTGTGTATGGCAATAATCCAGAGAAAGCCTGACTGGTCTGCTTCCGGTAAAAAGAGTTTGGCCAGGTCGTTGGCAAACAAAAGCACCAGGGTGAAATCGAAATATTCCAGCATGGCGCCAAGGCAAGTGACCAGAATTAATTTATTGAGCATTTGTCAGGATTTCCACGGTATCCGAAGCTGATAGATGTCGTTATGAGGTGTGGGGATATAAATCAACGACAAGCTTAGGAAACTGTGCAGACAAAAGTGTTTTTATTTTTCAGTTTTCATATGTGCGGTAATCCGCATAGTTGTGTTGGTGGTAGCCTTACCGCTACCACCAAAATGCAATTTAACGGGCAGTGAATTAATGCAGGCGTTTTTTACTGGTAAGGCTGTAAACGTTGTCGAGATTTTGATAGACAATGGCCTCCCATTGGTGGCCGTTATCCATTTCCAGCACCATGGCGTAGTTCATGCCGGCAACCACCTGCTGTTTGGCTGAGAGCACATTTTGAAGTTCACCATCATGAATGGCATTGGCGGCAAAATAGGCGGCATTCATCACCTGCTCGTCAATGCTGACGGGTGACCAGCCTCCCGCCATTTGCTGGGTATAGGTTTCGGCGGTGCCCGATTGTTCCTGTGCGTGGCTAATCTGAAATCCGGTCAGGCTAATTACGACGGTAATAGCTAAAAGGGCAATTGTTTTTGACATGACTGAATCCTGAAAAAATGGGGAGAAAATGCAGCCTTTATGTAGTCTGTTCATAGAGCATGTTAGAACGGAATTGCGTTTCTGCTAATAAAAGAAAATGTTACTGCGAGAGAATGAGCAAAATGGTTATCCGCTTGCTACTTTATTGGACAAACCTTGCAGCAGGTCACAGTATGTATGGCAATGTCTATCTATGATCTGCACTGTTTAAGTGGATGGCTTTATTCGTGCATATCCAATGCTGAATTGAAGTTGGCCTGTCATTCAAGAGTGATATGAACATGTTTCCATGGCGTAAACTTGACCCTGTTGCAGCGATTATTTTTCTGTTTGCCATTGGTGTGGTCACCACGGCCACCGCACAGATGCTGATTTGACATTCAGCGGGTGGTATAAAACTGCCTGTCGCTTGCAATGCCAGAGAGGGGTATATCCCAGCTGTTAATTGGCAGGTGATCAACCCGCTGGCATTCATGGGCAAGCCCGATCAGTTGTGGAGCCCTGATACAGCCTGGTGTATTGATGAAGGTAAAGGTTCTGTCATAGAAGCCGCCTCCCATACCCATGCGATGACTTTTTCGGTCGAATCCGGTCAATGGTAACAAGACGAGATCCAGTGACCAGACAGGTACGGGCTGATAGAAACGCGCATCAGGCTCTGGAATACCGAACCGGTTTTTTTTCATGCGGGTGGTGGGCGTCCAGGGTAAAAACTGCAGCCAGCCCGGCTTTAGTGGGTTCAGGACAGGAAGAAAGCACTGCTTGCCCTGTTGCCATGCTCTCTGGGTAATCTCTTTGGGATCAATCTCGCCATCGTTGGTCAGGTAAAGTGCAATACGTTCACTTTTCAGATAGCAATGCTGTCGGCACAGGATTTTTTTCAGGCGATGACTGGCGTGGTGTTGTTCTGAAACGGACAATCGACGGCGCCGTTCTCGCAGGATTTGCCTGAGCTGTTTTTTCTGAAGCAACTGCTGTTGTGGCGTCATTCCCTAGCTGGCAATCCGTTATTATGTGCAGTGATTGATGTCGATGAAAAAAGGTCGTGCGAGTAAAACAAGGCTCCCCGGTGCTGACGCTGTCAGTATAGCCCTTGAAGCCATGCTTCAAGGTGGAGGCTGCTGAGATACGTTGGGCTTTTCACTGCAAGGTGAACCTGCACGCTGGTATCCACGAGGAGCCCCCAGGATGGTATTTATCGCCTCAGGGACAGTTCATGACTGGCGATCAGACCAGGGAGTCTTGTGAAGGATTATATCGGCAGGCAGGCAGGTGTTACCAGCCCTTTGTTAGTTCGAATCGCAATCAGAGTTCGAGCTGGTTATGCTCGTGCAGGGCGTCGTCCAGCCGTTCAACCAGGATCTGGATGTGCCGCTGGGTATCTTCCTTGAGTGCATTAGCTTCCCGGTTGGCGATGAGCATGTCATGGGCAATGTTCAGGGCGGCCATGACGGCAATACGTTCCAGACCGATGACCTTGCCGGAGGACCGGATTTCACGCATTTTGCTGTCGAGGTAGCGGGCTGCAGAACTCAGGGCTTCCTGCTCTTCCGGTGTACAGCTGATCCGGTAATCCTTGTCCAGGATATTGACCGTGGTGGTGAGCTGCTCATTGCTCATATCATGTTTCCTGCTCAAGCGCCCGTAACCGGCCGATCATTGCTTCGACCTTGGTCCGTGCCATCTCGTTTCTTTCAATCAGTTGTGCGCGTTCCTGCTTCCAGGCGTGCTCGCTGGCTCGCAGGATACGGTTCTCCTGACGCAGGTGATTGCAGAGTACGATGAGTTCATCGACTTTTCTGCTCAGCATCGACAGTTCTTTGGGTTCCATGTGGCCGTCAGACAATCTTTGGATTATCAATGTTTTACTATATCCTTTTGGTGTTGACGGTAACAAGAGATCGTCGCCCTGATTCCGGTCAAATTGACCATTATTTTTTCTGCCGGATGAATCTCGCTCCCCCAGACGCCTTGCGGTACACTCGGGGCAATCTTGAATTGGCGGATATTCTCCCATGACTACTGATGCTTCAGGTCTGGCGCCGGTCAGTTTTGATCGGCTGAGCAACCTGTTCCTTGAATTGCAATCTTATCAGTCGCCCTCGGAACTGCACGGTTTGCTCTGCGGACAATATTGCGCGGGACAGCGTCCGGCTCATGGCGCCTGGCTGTCCACGGCTGCCGAGCATATGGCTGTCAGCCAGGTGCTGGACACTGCGGCAAAGAGTGTTCTGATACAGCTGTATGATGAGACGCTGGCCAAGCTGCAATCTGAAGACTACTCCTTTCAGCCCCTGCTGCCAGATGACGATGAAGCCCTCGAACAGCGTACCCAGGCGCTAGGGCAGTGGTGTCAGGGGTTTCTCAGCGGTTATGGCCTGAGTGGTCGCAGCCAGAACGATTTGTCAGAAGAGGCGGCCAGCATCTTGGCTGATTTTGCCAGTATCGCCCAGGTTCAATTTGATGACCTGGAGGATTCTGAATCGTCAGAAAAAGATTTTCTGGAAGTCAGTGAATACTTGCGCATGGCGACATTGATGCTGTTTGGCGAATGTAGCGAAGCCGAGGCGAGTGCAACCAGCGGTTCACTTCACTGATAGTGTGACCAGCAGGCACCGGACGCTGACAATTCTCAGAGTATAAACCGGATCAGGACACCATGAAGAAATTGGCGATGACAGAATACGGCAAGCGACGCCAACAGCTGATGCAGGCAATTGGCAATGACGGTGTTGCAATACTGCCGGCAGCGTCGGAGAAGATCCGTAACCGTGACTCCGAGTATCTGTACCGGCAGGATAGCGATTTCTATTATCTGACCGGATTTAATGAGCCTGAAGCGGTTCTGGTGCTGATACCGGGGCGTGAAGCCGGTGTAAGCATTCTCTTTTGCCGTGATCGAGATCCCCTGATGGAAACCTGGCATGGACGAAGGGCTGGGCAGGAAGGCGCTGTCCAGCAGTATGGTATGGATCAGGCGTTTTCTTTTGGGGAGTTGGACCAGGTCATGCCGGGCTTGCTGGATGGTCGGCAGACAATCTATTTTACGCTGGGTGTTTTGCCAGACTTTGATGGTCGGCTCAATGGTTGGGTCAATAATCTCAAGGCTCGCGAACGGCGCGGCGCTGTTGCCCCGTCGATGGTGTCTGGTCTGGATGTGTTGGTACATGAAATGCGCCTGTTCAAATCAGACGCAGAACTCGAAATCATGCGTGAGGCCTGCGCTATCAGTGCCGGTGCTCATCGGCGGGCTATGACGATATGTCGTCCGGGCTTGTATGAATACCAGCTGGAAGCCGAACTGCAGCATGAATTTATTCATCATGGTGCCCGGGTGCCGGCGTACAACTCGATCGTTGGCAGTGGAGAGAATGCCTGCATCCTCCATTACACCGAGAATGATCGGCAGATGTGTGACGGGGACCTGGTCCTGATTGATGCCGGCTGTGAACTCGATAATTATGCCGCCGACATCACCCGGACGTTTCCGGTCAATGGTGTTTTTTCACCGGAACAGCGGGCACTGTATTCACTGGTGCTAAAAGCCCAGGAACAGGCGATTGCAACCATTCGTCCGGGGAATCCCTGGACATCATTTCACGACGCCGCGATTCGTACACTGACCGAAGGATTGGTTGATCTGGGCATACTGTCAGGCGATGTGGATCAGCTGATCAAGGATGAAGCCTACCGGCCATTTTATATGCACGGCACGGGGCATTGGCTGGGGATGGATGTCCACGATGTGGGCAATCACAAGGTGAACGGGGAGTGGCGCAAGTTCGAACCGGGTATGGTGCTGACGGTTGAACCGGGTCTCTATATCGCACCGGATAACACCGATGTTGAGGAAAAGTGGCGTGGTATCGGCATCCGTATCGAAGACAATGTCCTTGTGACCGCGGAAGGTTGTGAGATCCTGACCTCTGCTGCAGAAAAGGATCCTGAGGCTATTGAGGCCCTGATGAAAGGGCAGGATTGGTCCTGATGCTCCAAACCTGTTGGCCAGAACACATCCAATCAGTTCAGAGAAAACCATGGATAGCAGTACACATTATAATGTGGTGATTATCGGAGGCGGCATGGTTGGCGCCAGCCTGGCTCTGTCGCTCCGGCAATCGGTGCCGAACCCGGATTTCCGGATTGCGGTGTTTGAAGCGGTGCCATTACGTCCCGTGCAGCTGGATTATCAGCCCAGCTATGATGGCCGTTCTTCGGCGCTCTCTTGGGGTACCCGGGAAATCTATGATGCCATGGGGATCTGGCCTTCTCTGGCTGAGCGTGTGGAGCCGATTCGCCATATTCATGTGTCTGACCGTGGTCACTTTGGTATGACTCGCCTGAATGCTGCCGATTACGAAGTGCCGGCGCTGGGTTATGTGGTGGATAACCAGTGGCTCGGCAAAGTGTTGCTGGAGCAGATACAGAAAACGGAAGGAATTGAATTTCTTTGTCCTGCCGAGGTGCGTCATCTACAGCCAACGCCAGAAGGCGCGACACTCGAAGTGAATCGTGATGGGAAAACGTATCCGGTATCCGCAACCCTGATTGTACTCGCCGATGGTGGACGTTCCTCCCTGGCTCGTGATATGGGGCTGGAACAGTCCGTCAGCCACTACCATCAGACCGCCATTATCACGAGTATCACGCCGGACCAGCATCACGGTCAGGTGGCTTACGAGCGTTTTACGGACGAGGGACCGATGGCGTTGCTTCCGCTGCCGGAAGGTCGGTGTGCGCTGGTATGGACAATGCCGGATGATCTGGCCCGAGAACGGCTTGAACTGACCGACGATGACTTTCTGAATGAATTGCAGGAGCGTTTCGGCTACCGGGTTGGCCGTTTCCGTAAGGTGGGGCAGCGCTTCAGCTACCCGCTGGCGTTAAAGCTGGCAACAGAACAGGTGCGCCCGGGGCTGGTGGTGTTAGGCAATGCTGCCCATAGTTTACATCCGGTGGCGGGGCAGGGCTTCAACCTGGCATTACGCGATGCCATTGCCTTGTCGGAGACGATTACCAGTGCATTGAAGAGCGGCGCCGGTATTGGCGAGTTAGCGACATTACAGACGTATCTGGCTCGGCAGAAACAGGATCAATTCCAGACCATCCATTTCAGTGATTATGTGGTCAAGTTGTTCAGTGAACAGTCCGTACTGTCCGGAAAATGGCTGCAGGGTGCACGGAATGTTGGGCTGGTGGCGCTGGATCTTTGCGGGCCGCTGAAAGGGTGGTTCGCGAGACAGGCCATGGGGTTGGGTGGGCGTCCATGAGTCAGGCTGTTTTGTCAGATAATCAATCCTTTGATATTACGATTGTTGGAGGCGGCATTAATGGTCTGGCGATGGCCATGGCGCTGTCAGACTTACCGTTGCGTATTGCGCTTGTGGATGCCGGCTCACTTGCGTCCGAAGTGGAAACTGTTTCGGGACAATATGATCCGCGGGTGTGCGCATTGACAGAATCGTCCCGGCAATTGCTGGATGAAGTAGGCGCCTGGCCGTTGATGCGAGATGCCCGCGTCTCACCATATACCGATATGGCCGTCTGGGATGCCGACGGAACCGGCAATATTCGTTTTACGGCCAGCGAGGCGGGATTGGACACGCTGGGTCATATTGTCGAAAACCGCGTCACAACCGGCGCATTATTAAAGTGCCTGAGGGAGACCGATGTCACGTTGCTGGGGAATACGGAGATTGCTTCTCTGCGTCAGGCTGATGATGGCGTGCAATTAAATACACAGTCTGGTGGTCAGCTGCAGAGCCGGCTGGTGATTGCTGCCGATGGCGCACATTCCCCGGTTCGGCGAATGGCCGGTATCCCGGCCCGCGAATGGGATTACCAGCATCACGCCATCGTCACGACGGTGCAGACGGAGCAGTATCATCAGGATACCGCGTGGCAGATCTTTCTGCCGTCCGGCCCATTGGCGTTTCTTCCTCTGCCCAGTGATGGCGAAACCCATTACTGTTCCATCGTCTGGTCGTTGGTGCCTGATCAGGCCCAACAGATGATGACGCTGACGGATGATGCATTTTGCCAGAAGCTGGGTCGTGCGTTTGAACACCGGTTGGGTCAGGTATTATCAACCGACCAACGGTATTGCATGCCGCTTCGACAGCGTCATGCCCGGCAATATTACCGGGGCCGGGTCGTTGTGATGGGGGATGCCGCCCATACCATCCATCCACTGGCTGGACAGGGCGTAAACCTCGGGTTGCTGGATGCACGGCAGTTGTCCGAGGAGATACACCGGGCCTGTGAGCGCGGTGGCGATTATGCCGATGCGCTATTGCTGGCGCGCTATCAGCGTTATCGTGAACCGCATAACCTGGCGGTGATGGGCATTATGCAGGGCTTCCAGCAGTTGTTTGGCAGTGATCACCTGTTGTTGCGCTGGATGCGAAATACCGGTCTTTCGCTGACGAACCAGGTTCCTTTATTGAAAGAGCAGATCATTCGGCAGGTCATGAATCCCTGATCCGTAGCAAGGCATGCCGACTTGCTACGCGAGTCTCCATTTTCTTTGTTTATTCAATGCTGCCAGTGTTGTTGTCAATGTTGAGCTATGTCGCTCTGTTGTCCTTTGAATATCGACTATAGTAGGCCGACCGTGCTTATTCATGTGGGTTGAATTGGCGAATGACTTTCGGAGGAAGTGGCAGTATGGCCAGATCGTCACTGATGGCCTTGTCCTGTGCAGCACTGCTGGCGGTTATGTTGCAGGGATGTGGAAATAATGAGGAAGACGGGCAGTCGCCCGTACCAGATGAGCCCGCCGTTGAACGTGAGGTGGTTGAGGTTATTGTTGAAAAGCCTGTGCCTCCCAAAATGCCGGATTGCAATAATGCTACGGATTCCTCTGCCGCGACTCGTGCCTGGTGCAAGGGGCAGGATGCCTGGAAACGCAGCCAGGTGTTTGCCAGGGATGATAACCAGAAACGTGATGCGTTTATTAATGCCTATGGTCTGGGGCAACAGGATGCCTCCATGGCCAGTGATCCCCAGTCCCTTTCCGGGCAGCCCGTTGCACAGGCCGGCTATCGTGCAGGTTACCAGGCGGTGGTTGAGGCGCAGGGCCTGGTCAGCTACGCCTGTGATGGCGAATCGGACAATGAATACCTGGATCGCTGGTGTGAAGCGTCTGCTGCTTATAAAAACAGTGGTTTAGGGGCTTCGAATAATGCCATTCTGCGTGGTCGCTATATTGACGGCTATATGTCAGGGCGTGCCATTGCCCTGACGATTCCCACAGCCATGGAGGTCATGTTCAGTGGTGAGACGAAAGCGGGTTCCCGGCAGGCGATTACTGAGCCTTCTGCCATGAAAAGCAAGGCAGAACGTGCGTTTTACCAGGGCTTTGATGAAGGTCACCGGACAATGGTTGCCCTGATCCAGGAATCTATCAACCAGGTGATGCAGCAGATGCCCCAGGGGATGGAAGCCATGCCCTCCATGCCGGGTATGGAAAGTATGATGCCAATAGAACCGTCCAAACCTACGCAATAATGCTTTAACGGGTCAACATATTACCTGCTATTTTCCAGCCACACCTCCCATGGGTAAGTCGTACAGCCTGATCATGGGAGTTTGTTCGCGTTGCTTGTGCAGGGGAGCTATTATTGGCAACCGGCAGATTGTTGTTGAGGTTACAAATGATAATGATTAACATTGCGCAAAAATATGCAGTAATCGATACACAATAAGGTGATTGCAATGAGATTGGGGTTGAAAAAAACGTTGGTGGCGGCTGTATTCGCGTCAACCACGTTGTTTGCGGGTCTTTCTGCATCGTTCGCTTCCGCGGCTGATGATGAACTGGTGGTTTACTCTTCACGCAATGAGGAGCTGATCAAGCCTTTGTTTGATCTTTACACCAAGAAGACCGGCGTCAAGATCCGTTATATCACCGATAAGGATGCCCCCCTGATCGCCCGCCTTGAAGCCGAAGGCAAGACCACCCCGGCGGATATGTTGATTACCGTAGATGCCGGCAACCTCTGGCAAGCCAAAGAGAAGGGCATTCTGCAGCCTTATACCTCGGAAACACTGCAAAAGAACATTCCTGCCCACCTGCGGGATCCGGACAACAACTGGTATGGCTTGTCCGTTCGTGCTCGTACCATGGTCTATGCCAGCGATCGTATAAAGCCCGAACAGCTTTCTTCTTATGAGGATCTGGCGGATCCCAAGTGGGAAGGTCGTCTCTGCTTACGGACGGCCAAGAAGGTATACAATCAGTCACTGGTTGCCACCATGATTGATCGCCTGGGTGAACCCGGCAGTGAAAATGTGGTTAAGGGCTGGGTGCATAACCTGGCGATGCCGGTCTTCTCCAATGACACCAAGGCCATGGAAGCGGTTGCGAGTGGCATTTGTGATGTCACCATCGTGAATACCTATTACTTTGGCCGCCTGCTGAAGCAGAAGCCAGATACCAATCTGAAGCTTTTCTGGGCGAATCAGGGCAGTAATGGCGTGCATGTGAATGTTTCAGGCGCAGGCATCACCCGTTATGCCAAGCATCCGGAAGCTGCATCCAAGCTACTGGAGTGGATGAGCACGCCGGAAGCCCAGCGCATCCTGGCAGACAGCAATATGGAATACCCGGCCAATGCCGATGTGCAGCCGTCTTCAGAAGTCGCTGCCTGGGGCAATTTCAAGCAGGATAACCTGAATGTTGAAACTGCGGGTCGTCTGCAGTCTGAAGCCATCCAGCTGATGGATCGGGCCAAGTACAACTGATGCTATCCTCCGGAGCCATCACTCTTCCGGATCCTGCGCGCTCGCCCATTGGGGGCGGGCGTTCTGTGTTTCGGGGTATTCTGCATCGCTGGTTGGGCTGGCGGCTTGTGGCATTGGCGATTGCCGGCGGTGTAGCGATTCCGGTGATCGTGCTGTTATTGAGCTGGCACTATATCCAGGTGGATATCTGGCAGCACCTGATAGAAACACAGCTGGCCCGGTTGTTGGGGAATACGGCGATACTGGTGGCGGGCGTCGGTGTAGGTGTAACAGTGCTCGGTGTAGCGTTGGCGGCACTGGTGACACTGTGTGAGTTCCCTGGTCGAAAGTGGTTGGACTGGGCGCTGATTCTACCTTTTGCCATTCCCGCTTATGTGCTGGCATTCGTCTATTTGGGAGTGTTTGATTTCAGTGGTCCGCTGCAGGGTTGGCTCCGTGCGGTAGTGCCCGGATTTACCTGGGTTGATATCCGTGGTGCTGGCGGGATGATCACAACGCTGGTGCTGGTGTTTTACCCTTATGTTTATATGCTCGCTCGTACCGCGTTTTTACGGCAGGGCCGCAGTACGCTGGAAGCTGCACGACTGCTGGGATTGTCGCCCTTGCAGGCCTTTTTTCGAGTGACGTTGCCGATGGCGCGTCCGGCCATTGCCGGTGGTGTTGCACTTGCCCTGATGGAAACCATGGCCGATTTTGGTGCGGTGTCTGTGTTCAACTATGACACCCTGACAACCGCGATCTATAAGACCTGGTACGGCTTTTTTAATCTGCAGGCCGCCGCACAACTGGCTTCTCTCCTGTTATTGCTGATTTTTCTGCTGCTGGCCGCAGAGCGCTGGAGTCGCGGACGTGCCCGTTATACCTGCCATGAGCGCCAACAACCACTTTCAAGAACCCGGCTGACCGGCGCCAAGGCCTGGCTGGCAAGTAGTTTATGTTTGACGGTTTTTTCGCTTGCCTTCGTGATTCCCGTAGTCCAGCTGCTTTACTGGATTGCCACCAATGCACTGCAGGATCTGAATGCACGTTACCTGGAGCTGGCGTTCAATACGTTGTTACTGGCCGCATCGGCTGCGGGCATCACGGTTGTGCTGGCTCTTTTACTGGTCTTTGCCGGAAGAATGCAGCCTGATAGATGTGTGTTGCGTTCAGTCAGAGTTGCAACAACCGGTTATGCATTACCCGGTTCGGTGTTGGCCGTGGGAGTGATGACTGCGTTCAGCTGGCTTGATCATGGCCTTGTGGCAACATTACAGGAAAGTTTGGGCCTACCGGTACAGCAGGTGTTTCTTGGCAGCTGGATGGCATTGGTGCTGGCCTATTGCATCCGTTTTCTGGCGGTTGCGTTTGAACCCTTGTCCGGCAGTATCGCCCAGATACGTCCAGCCCTGCAGGAAGCGGCTAAAACACTGGGCGCAGATTCTTTGACGGTGATTCGCCGTGTCTACCTGCCTATGTTGGCCCCCGGTGTACTGACGGCAGCACTGCTGGTGTTTGTGGATGTCCTGAAAGAAATGCCGGCCACGCTGCTGATGCGTCCGTTTGGCTGGGATACTCTCGCTGTTCGTATCCACGAGATGACCTCAGAAGGGCATTGGGAACGAGCCGCACTACCTGCCCTTACCTTGGTGATTGCGGGATTTCTGCCCGTCGTTCTGTTAATGCGTCGTTCTGCTGCTCATTAGGCCTTGGCCTTTCAGGCAACGCCTTACCCTGTTTTAGTACATTAAGGTTAAGGCGTTGTCACAGCAGCTTTACTTTTTCCCGAATGAGAATCTAGATTGATAATAATTAGTAGCCTTTTGGGCTGATCCTTGTCTCATGGAGGAGGCAACACTGTTGTGAAACAGAGTAATAATTTCTCAAAAGGCTATAGCCTTGTTGAAATCATATTTGCGGTGTTGATTGCAGCCGTGATTCTTGCGTATGCCTTGTACGCTTATCAGGATTTCACTGATAAGGCGAAAATCCAGGAAGCGGCACGTTTGGCTTATGAAATCAGGCAGGGCATTGATGCGCATGTCACGTCAAAGCGTGAATTTCCACGGCCGATTAATAGAACCTACGCCAATATGGAGTATGTTGAGCGAGCCGAAACGCAACAAGATAGCGCCGACACCTATCGTGTTAACGTTTATTTTAAAAGAGAAGCCTTTCCTGGCAGCGCGTCTCAAAAAGTATTTACGCTATATGGCAACCTCGTTGATAACCAGATGGACTGGAAAGAGTGTGATGATGCCTGTGTCAAGAATACGGTTGACATTCCTCCAGCATTGCCTGTTCCTCCTGCATCGAACCATGGGATTGTTACCACTCCCGGTGGTCCAACAACGCCTTCAATTGACGTAATCAAGGCTTATGGCAAGACCAAAGTGGTGATCAAATTCAAGGGTGGGAATGAACACGATGGAGCCATAAGAGCCAATGTCCGTGCGACTAAACAAGGGGAACAGGTCAACAAGTATGGGGCGAAGCAATACTACGGGCTTGAAAACTATGTCATGGAAGGGGGAGAGCACCCTTTTGATGTGATCACTGCTGAACTTGAACAATATGATAAAAATAAAGGCGCATGGGTAAAGGTCTGGTCTCAAAACGTCAACCCAGCCCCTAGAGGGCGTGATGTAGAGTATGAGTTCTTTGAAACAATACCGACAAAATGGAAGCCGGATCCAGATACCCCCGACTGGGCCAAGCCTGAGATTACCTATCCGGGTGATAACTGGAATGGTAATGGGAACCCCAATCCTGGCGGTGGTGACTTTTTACCGAAGCCTCCGAAGCCTATTTATAACTGGGGCACAACCCATATCAATACGTTTAATGAAGCGGGTTATGTGGGTAAATCGATTTTCACGATTCATTACCGTAATGGAAAAACCAAAACTTATACACATGAACAGGCAATTGGTCTTGAGCATGCGGTCTATGTGCCTTCCTGGCCGGCGCATGAAAATCCGGTGGAAAAGATTGTTGTCCATGTGCAATGGATTGGGCCGAATTGTGGATTTCTTAACATGGGGTGGTGTTGGGAAGGTGTCGGTACGAGGGTTGTGCAGCCTGCAGGTCCAGACAGTGAGAAAAGAGTCTGCTTTAAATATTGGGGCACTGCATTTAAGCGTGTCTTGGGGAGTGAGAGTACAAGCTGTGATGGCAGGCTTTGGGTTGATTAAAACGGACTTAATGGATATTGATAAAGTCTATCTCTGAGATTGATGGTGATGCCGTTGGAGTCCTTTAATGCAGATTACCTTTTCATAGTCTGCGCAGTCCTGCAGCGTAGGGCTCGTCAATGCGACCAAAGATCACAGGAAGGGCATCTTGATGTCAGGCAATGAAGGACATAAGCCTGCAAACCGCAGGTTTGTGTTGTTTTGGGTTTCGTTGTTATTTTCTATCGCCGCTTTCATTCCTTAAATCCCGCTTAACCTTGGGAATGTGAGCAAGCTGGCCGTACTTTTGGCAACAGAGTACAGTTTTTGCACAAAAC
>NZ_BAABFL010000425.1:0-19078 GCF_039540975.1 Kistimonas scapharcae | reverse complement strand
GGGTCATTGATTACTCACTGACCACCCCCTGTTTAAGTTGGAAATTTCAGAAGAGGCGACAACTATGCTGGCACAGGGGGGTTCTGTGACAGCAAAACGAGCACGACGATGGTCGCTACATAAGGCAGGGTGGCCAGCAGGTTGGATGACACACTGACACCGGTCCCTTGTAACACCAGATGCAAGATACTTGCCGCGCCAAACAGCCAGGCGCCGAGAATAATCCGTCCGACCCGCCAGCTGGCGAACACCACTAGTGCCAGCGCAATCCAACCTCGCCCGGCTGTCATGTTTTCAGTCCACAGCGGCGTGTAGGCCAGTGACAGATACGCGCCGCCGAGACCCGCCATGGCACCACCAAAGAGCACGGCCAGATAGCGCACCGGCATCACCGGAAGCCCGACAGCTGTCGCCGAGTGAGGATTTTCTCCAACCGCCAGGGTTGTGAGACCCGCGTGCGTAAAGCGGAAAAAGCACCACGCCAGCAGGGTCAGAATCAGTGAAACATAGACAAGGGGATCTTGTGTGAACAAGGCTTTGCCGATAACGGGAATCTCAGACAGCCAGGGAATTACCATGGGCTGAATGCCCGTCAGGGCTCGACCGACATAATCACCCCCAATCCAGGCGCTGAGGCCTGTTCCGATAATGGTGAGCGCCAGCCCCGTAGCAACCTGGTTAGCACGTAAGTTCAGGGCCACCAGTCCGAATAGCAGCGCCATCGCAACACCCGCTGTCATACCTATCAGAACACCAAGGGTCAGGCTACCGGTGGTGACGGCGCCCATAAAGCCGGCCACGGCACCCATCAGCATCATGCCTTCCTGACCGAGGTTCAGAACGCCGGATTTTTCACAGACCATCTCGCCCAGGGCGACCAGTAACAGTGGGGTGCCGGTACGCACCATGGCAAACAGAATGCTGGTTAGCAGATCAATATCCATGTCAGCCCTCCACAGCGTTGGAGACGGTTGCAGCAGGTGCCTGTTCGACGACATTGGTCGAATGTTTCAGGCGTATGCGGTAGCCGACCAGAAAGTCACAGGCCAGCAGGAACATCAGCAGCATCCCCTGGAACAGGCTGCCCAGGGCCAGTGGCAGGCCGAGGCTGATCTGACCCATTTCCCCGCCCATATAGACCAGCGCCATCAGCGCGCTAGCCAGGGTAATGCCTACGGGGTGCAGTCGCCCCAGGAAAGCGACGATGATGGCAGCATAGCCGTAACCCGGTGAGATCTGTGGTACCAGCTGGCCAATGGGACCGGTCACTTCGCTGATGCCTGCCAGGCCGGCCAGTGCACCACAAAAGAGAAAGCTGAAATAAACCAGTTTCTTTTCACTGAAGCCGGCGTACCCGGCAGCGCCACGATCTAGTCCGATAACCCGTAGCTGGAACCCAATAAATAACCGACTCATTAACACCCAGACAACCACGACGGCCAGCAGGGCAAACAGCAGCCCGGGATGGAGGCGGGTACCTTCAATCAGTATGGGTAGTGTGACCGCGTCTTCAAACAGAGCGGATTGCGGGAAGTTAAAGCCATAGGGATCCATCAATGGGCCATGCATACCGAACAGCAGCAGGTTCAGGGCAATATAGTTGAGCATGATGGTGGTCAGGATTTCATTGGTATTGCAGTGGTTACGGAGAAAGGCCGGTATTGCCGCCCAGGCGAGCCCTGCAGCGGCACCTGACAGGAGCACGACTGGCAGTGCAAAGATACCCAGCATTTCAACCCATTCCAGTGCGATATACCCGCCGATCAGGGCACCCATCACGAACTGGCCTTCTGCCCCGATGTTCCAGATGCTGGCCCTGAAGCAAATGGCCAGCCCCAGTGCGCAGAGCAGCATTGGGGCTGCCTTGATACCGAGTTCCGCAACGCCGTACCAGGAGCTGACAGGTGCGATAAAAAAGGTGTAGAGACCATTCAGGGGATTCTGTCCCTGCCACAGGAAAATGAGTACACCGGTTGCCAATGTCAGCAGGGTGGCCAGCACCGGTGAGAGGTAAGCCATCACCCGGGAGTCCTGCGGCCGTCGTTCTATGCTCAGGCGCATACTTCTTCCTCCGGGCTTTCAGGTGCTGAATTGGCAGGTGTTGAAGTGATGTCGTCTACGGTGAAGAGACCAGCCATCCAGCTCCCAATTTCATCAAGGCTGACGTCAGTGGTCGGTTTTATAGGAGACAATTGACCGTTGCACAGAGCGCTGATTCGATCACTTATCTGGAACAGTTCATCCATGTCTTCAGAAATGACTATGATGGCAGCGCCCGCATCACGCAGGGCAATCAGGGCTTCATGGATGGTGTTGGCGGCCCCGACATCGACACCCCAGGTGGGATGCGCGCAAACCAATACCTCGGGACGCTGCAGAATCTCCCGGCCGATAATGAATTTCTGCAGGTTGCCGCCGGACAAACTTTTGGCCGCCGCTTTGCTGGTGGGCGTCTTGACGCCAAAGTGTTCAATGATGCGGTGGGCGAATGCTGTGACGCGCCGGTTGCGGACAAATCCGCCGGTCACGGTATCTTGCAGAAAACCGGTCAGCAGGGTGTTGTCGCGAAGGTGCATATCTGGCACAGCACCGCGCCCCAGCCGCTCTTCCGGCACCACGCAAATGCCGTTTGCCCGTCGTCGACGGGGTGACCAGTGACCAATAGATTGATCATTCATCTGTAAACTCTGTTTCACGCTGGCGCGTCGTTCACCGCTAAGCAGTGATAACAACTCTTTCTGACCATTGCCGGCCACCCCGGCAATACCCAGGATTTCACCGCGCAGTGCAGAAAAATGAACACCCTTGAGGGCTGTTCCAAAGCTGTGATCTGCCGGTTCGGATAACTGGTCAATAATCAGTGCCGCGTTTTTTCCGGTCTGGCTGGGATAGCGTGTATGCAGGCGGGCGTTGTTGCCGACCATCATCCTGGCCATAGCCTGGGGTGCGGTGGTTTTGGGGTTGCACTGACCGGTGATACGGCCATGGCGAAGGATCGTGGCGGTGTGGCAGAGTGCCTGTACTTCATGCAGCTTGTGGCTGATAAACAGAATGCTGCAACCTTGCTGGCTTAACTGTCGCAGGACAATAAACAGTTTGTCGACTTCAGAGGGTGTAAGTACCGATGTAGGTTCATCCAGAATCAACAGGCGGACTTTCTGGATAAGGCAGCGGATAATTTCCACACGCTGTCGTTCACCCGTTGATAGAGTATGGACATGACGGTCAGGATCGACCGGCATCCCATACTGTTCAGCGGTTTCGGTAATGCGCCTGGCCAAGTCTTTCAGGTTGCCGGTACTTTTTTTGCCCAAGGATAGGGCAATGTTCTGGGCAACCGTGAGGGTTTCGAACAGGGAGAAATGCTGGAACACCATGCCAATGCCCAGCTGCCTGGCCTGTGCCGGTGAATTGAGTCTGCTGGGCTTTCCATCCCACCATATCTGTCCGCGCTCAGGTTGGATGACGCCGTAGAGGATTTTCATCAATGTGCTTTTGCCGGCACCGTTTTCACCCAGCAGGGCGTGGATCTCGCCGGGTTGAATTGACAGGGCAATATTGTCGCTGGCTATAACACCGGGATAGGTCTTGGTGACGCCCTCGCAACGGATGCGGGGGATAGCATCCGTTTCCGTGGGATGGCCTGAATCCATAAGCGTGCTGCTCCGGTTGTGTGGCACGGTCTGATTCCTTTCAGCCCTGCTGTGTTGTTATTGGTCTATTTGATGCAGGTGGTCGGAGATTATTGGGATGATGGCCGACCATTCAAAACGGTTGTTTGTCTCTTACACGTCAGTTTTTGACGACAACCGTTTCTCTATGAGGCGATATTGTATGACAAAACGCGGGTTCTGAAAGCCCGTCAGGAGGCTGAACCGGATTATCTTTTGATAAACACGGGAGGGGCAAACGCTATTTAGGGGGGAGTGTCGTAAAAATGGGGCCGTCATGCGCATGTTCTCAACCGATGAGCACATGCGCAGCAATCTGAGATAAGAGACGTTAGCCTTCGACCTTTTCCCAGACCTGGGAGCGGCCGATCAGGGCAAAGCCAATGAAGCCACGGACTTCCAGCTTCTTGCCGCCGTCGAGTACTTTCATATTGGCGGAGTAAACCTTGCCGTTTTCCGGATCCAGGATCTTGCCGTCTTCATACTGGCCGTCCTTGTCTTTCATGTTCCAGATGATGGTCATGCCTTCGATGGGCTGATTCTTGCGGCTGCCGTCACACTTCTTACAGACTTCCTGACGTTTGGCTTCGTCCATGATTTGCATAACCTTGCCGGTCAGTACGCCGTTGTCTTCCTGGATGGTGACGATGCTTTTTACTTCACCGGTTTCATCGTCAATGGTTTTCCACTGGCCGACTGCTGTCTGCGCCATAACCTGGCTGGTAGCGAACAGTGCGGCCAGAACAATCATGACCTGCTTGATGTTGGGCAAAAAGGCCGTGAGTCTCATGATGACATTTCCTTGTTGTAATCTGACAGTTGGGTTCTCGAAATCGGTGGTGCCGAAGTCTACCACCAACCCGACAGGGCGATCAGTGGCTGAATCGTAAAGATGTTTACGGCGTGTAAGTCAGTCGCGATGCAAAGGGCAATTATAGTTTGAACAGTTTTCCCCTGACGCTGAGTCGGTAATCTGATGGCGTCACGTGGATTTTCTGTTTGAACAAACGGCAGAAGTAGCCGGTATCCTGAAACCCGGTATGCAGGGCGACTTCCGTGATGCTCAAGTTGGTGGTTTTCAGCAGATCCCTGGCTGCAGCCAGCCGGAGGTTGTTCAGGTATTCCAGTGGTGTGACGCCGGTTGCCTCCTTGAAACGTCGATTCAGTGAACGTTGGCTCAGGGAGAAGTGAGCGGCCAGTTCGCGCATATTCACGACCTCACCCAGGTGTTCATGCAGCCATTGCTGGATGGTGATGATGGTTTCATCCTCATGGGCGCTGTCTTGTTCAAACGAATAAAACACGTCATTCAGCGGCCGGCGAATTTCCGGGGAGAACTGCCGTTCAACGCGGGCAGCGACGGTGTCATCAAAGAAGTGGCTGATCAGATGCACCATGAGGTCGGCAACCGAGTTAACGCTGCCGGCACAGTAAAGTTGGCCGCTTTGGGTAATCAGGTGGTGTCGTTTCAGGATTACCCGCGGAAATAGGTGCTCAAACTGATCCAGGTAGTGCCAGTGGGTGGTGGCTGGTTTTCCATCAAGCAGCCCTGCACCTGCCATCAGGTAAACACCTGTGCCAGCGGCGCAGATCAGTGCGCCATCTTGATGGCGTTCGCGCAACCAGCCCATCAGATCCGGATATCGCTGTAGCAGCGGGCGGGGGTTTCGCCACAGGGCAGGCAGGATAATCAGATTGCAATGTTCTATATCCAGATAGCTGCAATCGGGAAGGAGCCGGAGGCCTCCACTCAGGGTGAGGGGCGCGCTGTCATGGCTTGCGGTCACCAGGGAGAGATTCGGGTAGCTGGCATTCAGGCTGTCACCGATGGTTTTCGCGGCAGACAGGATCTCAGCAGGTAGGCTGATGCTGGTCCCGATCATGCGGTCAAGCGCCACCATGCAGACAGAGAGGGTGGCAGAATTCGCGATAGGTATTTCCACGGCATTTGCCTATTTTGGCCAATATGTCTAATTATATGGCCAAAATGGCGAATTGGTAGGCGGTCGTCCTGAATACACTATGAATTAAAGACATTTAGTCATTACTTGATTCAGAGGGCGGAATCGTCGGTTCCGCCCGGGTCGGCGTCTGCTCCGGCCCTGGATATCCGGAGGTTGTTAGGTTGTCCAGATTACCCGTTATCGTTGCCCAGGGGGGCATTGGCCCGGCGGGCCGTACATCCGGCTTCAATGCCTATTGCCGTCTCGTATTCGAGGCCCTGGGACAGGAACAGGCCGATCATACCCTGTCCAGCCTGGCGGCTTTGACCGGTGCCGATTCTGCCGATCAGCAGCGGCTGCTGGATGACACGCTGATCCGGAAGCTGGATGGCACCCTGTTTGATCCTGACCATACGCCACTGCACAACCTGCTCAAGGTGCAGGATGGCAGTCAGCTGATTCTGCGTCGTCGTCAGCTGCCAAAAGATTTGCCATCCGGATGGCTGGTGACTGAGCTTGATAGTGACCGGGTTCAGGTGAGCTTCGGTAGCGAACAGTCACTATTGGTGCCGGGAACTCAGCCTTCACCGGTGTATGCAGCGGGTCAGCTGCCAACCGGTTTCCATCCAGAGAAGCTGTATCAATCACGCAACCATCCCCGTGGACTGGCCATGACCGTGTACGGGGCTTCTGATGCTCTGATGTCACTGGGGATTCCGTTCGACACCCTGAAACAACAGATCAGCCCTGATCAGATCTCGGTCTATGCCGGCAGCAGCATGAGCCAGCTGGATCATAATGGCAATGGTGGCATGTTGCAGGCACGTCTGCAGGGTAAGCGGGTGACGTCCAAGCAGCTTCCGTTGGGCTTTGCGGAAATGCCTGCGGATTTCATTAATGCCTATGTGCTGGGCAGCTTTGGCAGCACGGGCACGAACATGGGGGCCTGCGCCACTTTCCTGTACAACCTGCGTCAGGGCATTAACGACATCCGTGCCGGTCGCGCACGACTAGTCATCGTTGGCAACAGTGAGGCCCCACTGACGCCGGAAGTGATTGACGGTTACACCAATATGGGGGCGCTGGCTTCCGACAAGAACCTGCGGGTACTGGATAAGCTCGGCAAGGATGATATTCCGGATTATCGGCGTGCCTGCCGCCCGTTTGGCGAGAACTGCGGCTTTACCTTGGCGGAATCTGCCCAGTTCTTTGTGTTGATGGATGATGAACTGGCTGTGCAAACCGGTGCGCCTATCCTTGGCGCGGTAGCGGATGTGTTTGTGAATGCCGATGGCCACAAGCAGTCTATTTCTGGCCCCGGAGCAGGCAACTACATTACCTTTGCCAAGGCTGTGTCACTGGCCTGCAGCATCTTTGGTGATGAGGTGGTGCGTAATCACTCCTTTGTTCAGGCACACGGTTCCGGTACCCCGCAGAACCGGATTACTGAATCCCATATCCTGGATGAAGTGGCCCGTACCTTCGGGATCACACGCTGGCCGGTCACTGCGATCAAGAGCAGGGTAGGGCACTCGCTGGCTACGGCAGCTGGTGATCAGTTAATGTCAACCCTGGGTGTCTGGCAGCACGGCCTGATTCCCGGCATTACCACTATCGACCGTATTGCGGATGATGTGCATCAGGAACGTTTGCAGGTGTTGACTGACCACTTGGCGGCGGGTCGTGATGGTCTGGATATGGCCTTCCTCAACGCCAAGGGCTTCGGTGGCAATAACGCAACCGCCATGGTGATTGCGCCACAGCGAGTGCAGATCATGCTGGAAAAACGCCACGGTCAGTCCGCTATGAAGGCATGGCACCAGCGAAATGAGTCCGTCGTTGAAACTGCGGCTGCCTATGAGCAAGGCATGTGTGCGGGAACCGTCTCACCGCTGTACCGTTTTGGTGAAAATGTCATCACTGACAGCGATATCAGCCTGAGCCGGGAACAGGTTGAACTGGGTGACGTATCCGTGTCGCTGCGTATGGACAACCCCTGGGGTGACTGCGTTTAATACCCCTCTTGCAGGCTGGCATTCGTCCAGCCTGCCACGATCATGACAACATCCATTCCAGCTGATAACCCGCAGGACGTTCCTCTTGATTAAAACCGGTACGCCATCGTTACGTATTTCCCGTCGTCAACTTGAACCTGTCATCCTGCTGCTGGTGCTCGGAGGTCTGTTCGGTTACCTCGGGCAGACCATGGGGGTGACGAACATGTTCAACACCCTGATGAAGACGGCCCACGAGTTGTTGTTGAATACCGTCCTGTACCTCATGGGCGTAACCGTGCTCAGTGGTGCACTCGGACGACTGTTGCTGGAGTTCGGTGTTGTAGGGCTGCTCGAAAAACTGCTGGCGCCACTGATGCGCCCGCTGTTCAACCTGCCCGGCCGTGCGTCACTGGCGGCGCTGATGACCTTTTTCTCTGATAACCCGGCGATTGTCAGTCTGGCCAAGGATGAGCGCTATAGCAAAGGTTTCACTGAGCGGGAGCTGATTTCCCTCAGTAACTTTGGTACCGCCTTTGGCATGGGTCTGGTAGTGATCACCTTTATGGCCACCCTGCAGGATGGTCCTGCTGGTCAGGTGGGTGGATTCTTCATGCCCGCCATGATTGGCCTGACCGGTGCAATGATTGGCGGCATGGTGTCAACACGGCTTATGCAGTGGTTTATCCGTGATGAAGTCAGTGATGATCGTTCAACCGTTGAATCCGGCCTACCGGATGAAGAGGCGGATGCCGGTCCCCTGCAGCCGGTCTGGCTGCGTTGCCTGGATTCGCTGCTGGATGGCGGTAAGTCCGGTGTCGAACTGGGTTTGGCGATTATCCCGGGTGTACTCATCATCAGTACGTTTGTCATGATGCTGACCTTCGGTCATCCGGACGGTGGTTATACCGGCAGTGCGTTTGAAGGAGTGGCGCTGCTGCCTGAGCTCGCAGGCCATGTCTCCGGATTGTTTTATCTGCTGTTCGGTTTCCAAAGCCCGGAGCTGGTGGCGTTTCCGGTCACTTCACTGGGGGCGGTTGGCGCAGCTATCTCCATGGTGCCGGCGTTCCTGAAGCAGGGCATTGTGACGGGCAGTGATATTGCTGTATTTACTGCCATGGGCATGTGCTGGAGTGGCTTCCTCAGTACTCACACAGCAATGCTCGATACGCTCGGTAAGCGAATACTGACATCTAAGGCAATACTGGCCCATGCGGTTGGGGGTATCTGTGCTGGAGTCGCCGCACGTTACCTTTTCCTCCTGATCACGGCCCTGTAATCAGTAAAAAAGGCAGCGTTCGCTGCCTTTTCTTGTAATGAATTTTCAGTGTCGGTTGCAAGCTGCGGTACCCACCGCCAGCGCCTTGAGAATATCCTTCCGCCGGATTATGCCACTCACACGACCATTGTCTACGACAGCAAATGTGGTGGTTTCCGGCTGATGTTTTAAGGTCGTTGCCAGCATAAGAATATCGGTTTCCGAGGATACCATGATCTCAGGGGTAACCATGATATCCATAGCCTGTAGATTCAGGTCACAGTGGTAGCTGGCCAGCATTGCCCGCTCCAGTACGGATTGTTCGGTGATCACGCCCAGTAGCTGCCCGGTGGCATTGCTGACGGGCAGAGCGGCGGAATCGTGATGCATGAAGGCATCCAGTACCTGTGACAGCGTGGCATCCGGTGACACAGGCGCAATGCTGGTCTGCATATAATCCTTCACTTTGATGGCAGGAATCATCGTGTCTCTCCTTGTTGAATCGTAATGCGATACCCGGTTTGCGGATCAAATTGGATCCTGATTGAGCGGGTTTAACGTCAGTATGGAGAGCGCATTCTGATAATCCCAATCAATGCTATTAATGATCGGGATAGTTTTATTTGATTGGGAGAGGTTTGCCCCATGGACAGGTTTCATCAACCTGCCCATGCAGCCAATCGATCAGATGTTGTTGAGTGAAGGGGCTTTCTGGGCGGGCGTCATAGTGATATAGCGCTGCAGGGTCGACAGGATGACGCCATACAATGGAAGCATCAATACCCCTGAAATCAACATTTTGAACCCAAAATCCACCCAGGCGATTTCAACCCAGTGCGAGGCCATGAACGCGTCGGTGCTGTTGTAAAACGCCACGGCAAAGAAAACGACAGTATCCAGTGCATTGCCGATAAACGACGATGCTGTTGGCGCTACCCACCAGGCCTTGAGTTGGCGCAGGCGGTTGAAAACCGTGACATCAAGCAGCTGGCCCGCCATGTAGGCAGAAAAACTGGCAAAGGCGATACGCGCCACAAACAGATTGAATTCGGTCAGTGTGCTCAGGCCTTGGAAAGTGCCTTCATGGAACATTACCGAGATCCCATATGACACTAACAGTGCGGGCAGCATGACGCGTGCGATAATGCGCCGTGCCAGCGTAGCGCCATAGACCCGGACGGTCAGGTCCGTGGCGACATAGACCAGCGGGAAGGTGAATGCGCCCCAGGTGACATGGAAGCCAAACAGGGTAAAAGGCAGCTGAACCAGGTAATTACTGGCCGAGATGACCACTATGTGCAGGGCAACCAGGATCCACAGAGTATGCTCCGGCGCTGCGGCCAGAATTCCTTTTGTGTTGCCGAGTGAACGAACGTTGTTTTCCATCGGTGTTGATGAGATGCGTGTAAAACCGGCCATCCTAATGGATCGGGGTTTTAGAAACAATCAGGGTTCCGGCGATTACTGACAAGGACGTCACGTTGTATTGCTTTTTTGCAGGGGATTGCGGCTGAGTCTGTTGTGGTTTCGGCTATCGCCTCGGGTGGTTGCGGTAATGAGTAGGGAAGCGGATACTTGCATAGGTCGTTCATTAGCGGAAACTTCTTATGGCCTGTCGTGTAACTTCACCCACCCTGCTGGCGGCTGTCATCCTGCTATCGGGCAATGTTTTGGCTGCGGATCCCATCAAACTGGAACCCGGCGTTGATAACACGGAAACCCAGCTGATGCTCTATACCGACCAGGGCGTCGTTGAGCAAAAGGTGCCTGCCCGGCTGCCTGCGGGGCAGAGTCAACTGTCTTTACGGCCCGATTACCATTCCTGGCAAATGGACAGTCTGCAGTTATGGACGGAAAGCAAACGCGGTGATCAGTATGCGGACAGCATCAGCTGGCTTCAGCCGCCGGATAATCGTGAGCAGTTGATTGCCGGGATGCTGGGTAACGAGGTGGAGGTGTACCGCACTGGCGTTGAAGCACCCAGCAAGGGGCGGCTGGTCTACTGGCGAAATGGCACCGGTATCCTGCAATGGGCATCGGGGCGTCAGGAAGTGTTTTCAGCGGATAGTGACGTCATGATCCGCAGCCTTGACCGCGGCCCCCTGGGGAGCCAGCGGCTGGCACCTCCCCTGATGGCCGAGTTCAGTTTAGATAAACCGGCAAGCTCGATTTCATTGTCGTATATCAACCAGAACCTGGGATATCAGACTTGGTACCAGTTGATTACAGACGGTGAGGGCAAAGGCATGACATTGATTCATGACGCCCTTCTAGCCAATAACTCAGACAGTGATTACCGTCAGGTAGCGATTCAGTTGGCATCTGGTGATACCGGTGCGGTGCCGCAGGTGATGATGGCGCGGAGCTATGCTGCCGGGATGGCGGAGATGGATAACCAGTCGCAGCGCAGAGGGGACCTGTATTTCACTGCCATACCGGGACACCATGATCTGCCCCCCCGAAGTCGGCAGAAAATCCGGCTATCGGTCATGGATGATTTGAAAGGCGGACATTATTACCAATATCGTTTTTATGGGCAGTCCCAGCCTGGCAACCGGCCGGTGCAGGGGCATCCGACCCAGATGATTCGATTCAACGCACCGACAGACCTGCCGGCTGGCAGAGTGCGTGTGTTTGAGGAAGACAGTGACGGTCGGCTGTTCATGACCGGTGAAAGCCTGCTGGAGCAATCCGCCGCGGGTTCGCAGGTACTGCTGGGACAGGGTGAAGCCTATACCGTGGAAATTGAACGCAGCAGGCTGGATGTGCGTCAGCAGGTCAATCAGTTGATTGTTTCCTGGCAGCTGGTGATCCGAAACCGGAAGAAAGAGATGGTTCAACTGCGAATCATGGATGAAGACCGTGACCTGTTGCGTGTCGACCAGCTCAAAGGGGTGGAGCTGGCGGACGATGGCGCGTTGACGGTCAACTTGTCGGCAGACAGCGAGAAAAAAGTGTTTTTCTCCACGGTCTATCAACGGAAACAATAAGCGGGCGCACAGTATGGCGGGATACCGTTCGGTGGTTGTGTTGACGGGGGCCGGCATATCAGCAGAGTCGGGGCTGCGAACCTTTCGTGCCAGTGATGGCCTGTGGGAAGACAACCGGATTGAAGATGTGGCGACACCGGAAGGGTTCGCCCGCAATCCCGCCCTGGTGCAGGACTTCTACAACCAGCGCCGGCGGCAGCTGGCCAGCGTCGAGCCGAATGCTGCGCATCGCGCGCTGGTTGAGTTTGAGCGGCGTTTTGAAGGCCAGTTTCTATTAGTGACCCAGAATGTCGATGATCTGCATGAACGGGCCGGATCAGAAAATCTGCTGCATATGCATGGTGAGTTACGACAGGCGCGTTGTGTCGTGACCGGAGAGATTGAGCCGCAGGACGGGGATATTCTGCCAGAATCGCGCTGCCGCTGTTGCCGGACACCGGGTAACCTGCGGCCCCATATTGTCTGGTTCAATGAAATGCCGCTGTATATGGATACGATCTATGAAGCGCTGGCTAACTGTGATCTTTTTGTTGCCATTGGCACATCCGGCAATGTGTATCCGGCAGCGGGCTTTGTCCTTGAGGCCAAGCAAAATGGAGCAAAAACCATTTTGCTAAACTTGGATGAGGTTGATAACTCGTCATCGTTTGATCAGCAGCTTATTGGCACAGCAACAGTAACGGTGCCTTTATTGATTAACCAAACTTTGTCTTAGGTTGCTCACTTAATTTTGCATCATCTGTGGTTGTTTTCTGGGTTTTTAATAGTAAATGTTTTCTTGCTTCGAATACCTCTAGTACATCTCTTAATGCGGGTAGTGTCATTTGTCCCGCTGTTTTTTTACAAAGTTTGTCTTTGAACTTGTTGGGAAGATTTTTCTTTTTGTATTTTTGGCAAAATAATTCTATTTGATCGATCAGTTGTGTTGTTCTTTGTATGGCATTGTTGATTTCATCTTCAGTCATCTTTTGATTTTCCATCATGTCTTCGAGTGCTTTAAATTCAAGTTCCATTAAACAGTTCTCTTTTGCTGCTTCTAGTTTGAAGTGGCCACCAAATACGCTATTGGCAATTTTGTCCTCAGCTTTGAGTCGGATGCTTTCTTCAATCAAATGGTCAATAAAATCAAGAAAGATTATTTCTACGGAGTCTTTAATTAACCAGCCGATAATGTGTCTATTGACACGAAGGTCATCTTCTGTTGCTTGGTCGTTTTCTGCAACTAAGCGTTCTCTGGAAGTAATATGGGCTTCTTTAAGTCTTTCTTCTTCTATTGCCCTTTTTTGCTCATTCTTTTCATCCGTAATAAGACGGGGGAGTGGGTATTTTTCATTGATGTCTTGTAGTGTTTTTGTTTTTGTTAGCAAATTGTATAATTCTAAGTTCTGTTGAGCTTGTTGTAATGACTCCCTTATGAAGGTGGCGGCTTTACTCATTTTTGAGAAAGCTTCAGTATCACGCCTAAGTTTCCAAACATATTCTTTTTTAATCCTGGTTGTACCTTTTTCGAAAGGATTGATACCTTCGTAATCACTCATGCTTATTTTGTCAGCCTTCTTTGGATCTATTTTTCCCGTTAGGTTTAGCATATAAACAAAGATGCGCACGACATGATGATAAGCTTCCGAATCACGGTCATAGGAAACTTCTGGTTTTGGCGGTGTCAAGGCCGCTGCTCCCATGGTAATAAGAGAACTATGACGTGGAGAAAGTGACTCCGGTGAAAGAGTAGAACAGGAACCTAGTAAAGCACTTTCCATTTCTAGCATATCTTCAACGTCATTCAGCCTTTCTATGGCCTCCATATTTGTTTCTGAACAAACGCTGTAGTCATCATCAATATCACTATCAAAGATCGTCAAATCAGAGGCACTTACTGTTCGCCTTAGTATTGGATGAGGTTTTTTCCATTCATGAGGCAGAGTAAGGCTTCGCATGACTCTGCCTGCAACCTTCTGGTTGTCATTCATCGCTTGCATATCAAGGGTTGATATAGAGAAAGCGCTTTCATCATCCATTGACAGGTGATTCATTCTTGTGGGTTCTTCGCTATGTATTAAACCGGGTGCCCATGCTGTTAGCACATCTTCCTGTAAGCATGATCCATTGGGTTGATAGGAAGTTTGATCAACGGAGCTATTAGATGAAGATGAAGCGATGGGTCGACTCTCTGATTTCATTAAAACAGGCATTTCATCATGTAAGCGGCAGTATGAAATATCTATGCCATTACACTTTTCTGGGTAAAAATCAGGGGTTACAAGAGTATCATGGTTTGGTGGTTGTGTTGGAGGATACCTATCATCGAGATGACTTTCTTTCATTAATGAGTGCGTTGAATCTTGGTTAAGCATATCAAGTGAGGGATTGGTTAACATTTCCTGCTTACGGTATGAATCAATACTGTCTTCTGAATCATCTTTTTCAGGTATTTCAGTTAAGGTTGCTGTATTAGCGTCAGTTCCGTTGACTACATTAATTATTGCTTCGTCTTCAGTAGTGGGAAATGATGGTCTAATTGATAGCTGATAAGGTCTTTCTATATCTCTTCGTTTGTTAAGGGTCCATTCCTGGTTTTGTGACAAGGAATCATGCTCTTCTACGAAGATCACATCCTTCGGTGATGGGATTTCAGGTTTTGGATTTGGCAGCGATGGTGGAGATCGTAAATCTGTGACGCTGGAGGTGCTTGATGACTCTGTTGGCTCAATATCTGTTAGGGCATCAGGTCTGTCGTGAAACACTGTGTCTCTTGGGTTTTCTGAGGTGTCGACAATAACTTCTACTGTTCCATTGTTGTCTGTTCGTTTATCGCTTGGTATATCTGATTCGTCATTGCCCGTAGTATCGCCAATCAATAGGCTTGGATCTGGACGACATGCACAGCACCGGCAGTGTGTGATAAAAAACTCTTTTATGCGACCAGGTAAGTCACTAAACCAGTTCGCGAAATCCTGTAAGCGCTGCTTTATGTAGGCAAAACCGGTTGTTTCAATGGTTTGTCTTCCATTAAACACAGCCGCTCTAGCTTCATTCGCTGTGTCCGCCCCAATGTTTGAACGTTGGTTAACCTGCCCGTCACTATCGACACGTGCCATAAATATCTCCAATGAATCCGGTCTGCCTGAATGTCTCTATTGCTTAAAGTTGATTAGTGGCTGTTATTACTATTTTGACCGCTGAATGGGCAGCAGGTTCAAAGCTGTATTATGTTGCTATGTGTCTTTAAGTTTCTGTTATTTAAGGAAATGTTGGTTGCTTTTACTGTTCTTGGACTTTTGTCTTATAGGGTTGGGTATTGTTTAAGCTCGATTTTCTGCGTGTCTTGGCATTGATCTGCATCTATTTACATGCGCGTAAATCTTTCTAGACTCATGGCATTCTGCCTATCCGGTTAATATTGCTAACAACAGGTGTGATCCCGTAATGAGCAAGCCGCTGCTGGTTTTAATGGATGATAATCGTCCATTGTTTGAAACTATGCTTTCTAGCCTCGACTATGAGGCCTGTGAACTGGAATGGCGGCAATTTCCGGATGAGGAAACCTGGCTGAATGTTCCCAGTGAATGCCGGGGTCGTGACGTGGTGATTCAGTGTACATTGAATGATCCCGATACCAAACTGTTGCGTCTGTTTTTCCTGGCTGAAAACCTACGTGAAATGGGGGCCCGAAGAATCGGTCTGGTGGCCCCTTACCTGGCCTATATGCGGCAGGATGACCGCTTTTCCCCCGGGGAGGCTGTGACCTCCCGCTATGTGGCTCGGATGCTGTCAACCTGCTTTGACTGGCTGGTCACAGTCGACCCTCATTTGCATCGCTTCCATTCACTGAATGAGCTTTATCAACTGGAGTCGGTCGCATTGAGTGCCTGTCACGCCATTGCCCCCTGGATGATGAAAAAAGTGGCAAAACCGGTGTTGATAGGCCCCGATGAAGAGAGCGAACAATGGGTGAGGGCTGTTGCGGAACTCAGTGGTGCTCCCTACCTGGTGCTCGCGAAGGAACGCTATGGGGATCGCGACGTGAATGTGGGCCTGGCTGACTCAGAAGAGCAGACAACCAGGCTGGCTGAATACCGTGATCACACCCCTGTTCTGATCGACGACATTGTTTCTACCGGTTCCACGATTCTACAGGCTGCCCGTCTTCTGCAGGACAATGATTGTAAGCCAGCCGTCTGTATCGTCATTCATCCTTTGTTTGCCGGTCGGGCCATGCAGGCGCTGCAGGAAGGGTATGTGGATACCGTGATCAGCTGCAATACCATACGCCACGAAAGTAATCAGATTGATTTGACGGAATCCATTGTGTCGGCGGTCAGGGATATGGCCGTTCGCTAAATACAGCGGATGACAGAAGCATAACCATTTATTACCGAATAGCAGACGCTTGACTGCTATTCTTGTTGCAATCCTTTCCTACTGTTTGACAGAGACTATCCATGGACATTGAACGTATGAGCACCGAAGAGGTGCTGGAAGGCTTTATGGCGGGATTTGCCCGCAGAAACCCCGGTGAGGATGATTTCTATCAGGCCGTTCATGAACTGGCCACTGATGTACTGCCTTTTATGAAGGCTAATTCACGCTATCGCCGCATGGATCTGCTGGAACGCCTGACAGAGCCTGACCGCATCATTACTTTCCGCGTCAACTGGGTCGATGATGATCACAATGTTCGCACCAACCGGGGCTACCGAGTGCAGCACTGTAACTGCATCGGGCCGTACAAAGGAGGGATTCGTTTTCATAAGGATGTCACCCTCGATACCCTGAAATTCCTGGCTTTTGAGCAAACCTTCAAGAACAGCCTGACCGGGCTGCCCATGGGCGGAGCAAAGGGCGGCTCTGACTTCAATCCCAAGGGGAAATCCGACCTTGAGGTGATGAATTTCTGTCAGGCATTCATGACGCACCTTTACCGCTATATTGGCCCGCATACGGATATTCCCGCCGGGGATATCGGTGTTGGCAGCCGGGAGGTCAGCTATCTCTTTGGCCAGTTCAAGCGGCTGACCAACGAACTGACACCCGTGTTGACTGGTAAGGATCTGGCCGTCGGCGGTTCTCTGATTCGTCCTGAGGCGACGGGTTATGGTGCCGTTTACATGGCTGAAAATATGCTGGACGTGAAAGGCGAGCGATTGGATGGGAAGACGGCAATCGTTTCCGGCTCCGGGAATGTGGCGATATATGCGGCAGAAAAGCTATTGCAGAAAGGTGCGAAGGTACTGACGCTGTCAGACTCTTCCGGCTACATCCTCGATAAACAAGGTATCACACCGGAAAAGCTGGAGTGGATAAAAGCCCTGAAGTTTGAACGTCGTGGCCGCATTGAAGAGTATGCAGATGAATTCAGCGGCGTTGAATATCATGCGGATAAACGTCCCTGGGAAGTGTCTGCTGAGTTGGCATTCCCCTGTGCCACCCAGAATGAGATTGATGAATCCGATGCCCGGGACCTGGTCAGTAATGGCTGCAGGCTGGTGGCAGAGGGAGCGAATATGCCGACTCGTGAGGCTGGCGTCAAAGTCTTCCATGAGGCAGGGGTCATGTTTGGACCTGCGAAGGCGGCGAATGCAGGTGGTGTTGCGGTGTCTGGCCTGGAAATGTCACAGAACAGTATGCGCCTGAGCTGGAGCCGTGAAGAGGTTGACAGTCGCTTGCAGACCATCATGAAAGACATTCATGCCCGGATGCTTCAGTATGGGCGTGACGGCGATACTATTAACTATCAGCGCGGTGCGAATATTGCTGGTTACGTAAAAGTGGCCGATGCGATGATTGCGTTGGGTGTTATATAGGTACAATGTGGACAGTGGCAGGCATGCCAGGTGATTCTGGCTTGCCTGTTATCGATTGGTGTTGTTGTATTTTTTCCAGAATCGCTATGACAGCTTTACGCCTTTGACTGAGATAGCCACATGACTTGGTCAGTGATACCAGTGTAAAAGAGCCAGAACTTAAGGCTAGACCATCAGCAGCTGCTTTAATACCTTGCGTTGAATAGCCCGCTTCGAGAAAAAGCTCAACCATCGGTAAATTTCCATCTCTTATGGCAGCAAATATTGGCGACTGTGGTGAGATTTCTATTGTTTTTCGTATATACGATGGCTCCTTGCGAGTGAGTAGCTTGACCATGGGGACATCATGATTACAAACGGCAACAGAAAGTGCTGATATGTATGTTGGGGTTGGCGTAAAGCAGTCATCACCACCCAATTCGACTAATCCTTCCACAACGCCGCGTTGACTGAGACTGACAGCCATCTTGAGTACGTTCGAGGTAGAGATAGAAGGTATTTTTTTTACAATAGCAGTGACTATTAAGGTATGACCAAGCTTGCAGCTTAATTGCAGCGATGGTTGAACATTTTCGGCTGTATAATGAGCGGATAAATGATCCAAGAGAGATTCCGCTGTACTTATGTGTCCCGCCTGACACGCTATCTCAAGGCATTGTTGTGCTTTTAACCAACAGGTACGCCAAAATTTATCAGTAACTGTTGATAATAAGTAATTAACTGTTGGTGTAAAGCCCCATCTGATTGTTCTTAAAAGGGGAGAGTATTGTTCAGAATGTTCTTGCCAGCAATGTATGTAGGAATAACTGAACTTTTTATATAACAGCGAAAGAATGTTGCTGTGATTGTTGCAATAGGCTGCAGCTAGTAAGAAGTCGCCATATCGTAGATTTCCTTGTTTTGTTTTGTTTAAAAAGTTCCACATGTGATTGGGGATGCGGTTTATTATTGCAATTTGCCCATATATTACGGCATTTCTAATGGCTTCATATAATACTGATGTTTTTTGTAATGACTTATTGTGTAAGTGATCTTCAAGCTGCCAATAGTAACCATGTCGACATGTTAATATAAATGCGTTTGTTTTCTCTGTCATGCCGATTTCCTTATTGTGTTTGATCTTTTCAACAGTATCCGATTTTATAAATCCTTTTATTTTTTGAGGAGGGGGATTTTGGCTGTGAAATCGATTTACTGCGATAATGCAGTGTTTTCCTTCAATTCGTCTTGTAAATAGTTTTATTATTGTTGATGCTAGCATTTTGTGTATGTTACTATCAGTGTATTTACATGTTTGGAAGTATGTTTTTATATTCTGGTCAAATAAGGCTATTGTGCCTTAACTCCCGCTTAACGATCTGAAGAAGTAAGGCTAAATTGAATGAAGAGAGCGTCCCCTGTGCTCTTCAGGCAAAATA
>NZ_BAABFL010000424.1:0-19051 GCF_039540975.1 Kistimonas scapharcae | reverse complement strand
GCGTTTTGTGCAAAAACTGTACTCTGTTGCCAAAAGTACGGCCAGCTTGCTCACATTCCCAAGGTTAAGCGGGATTTAAGGCAGCAAGCATAGACTTGATTGGAGGCGTGACCATGGGGTAAGGGATTACTTTGGCTGGCGATCCTTTATAACCATAAAATCAAAGCCCTTCTCGGAATGAATCAGCTGATAACGTTGATCAAGCCAATGTCTCAGACTGTCAGTGAACGGATTTCCATATTTATCGTTGGTTTTGTGAATGACCATTGCAGGCGGCTGTTCAGAAAACTGAGCCTCAAGTTCAAAGAGTGAGTGTTCACTATTAATGCTGACCCCGGCAAATAAATGAGCTGTAGGATTTTTCCTTCCGGAAAGGAAATACCATTGCGGGTGAGATGGAAAACTGAAAATTGTGTCTGACGGCTCGGTATTTTCATCAATCAGGGCTAATGAACGCTGGTAAAAATCAGTTTCTTCAGCGGTAAGATTGATCTGAGCACGTCCTTCCAGTCGGGAATTAGCCAAAAAATAACCCGGCTGAGTCGTCACAAATTGAGCAAAGCTGCGCTCCCAAACAGGGGTAGCTACCAGTGTTGTCTGTGTCCCGACGGTTATTACCACTAACCCAATAAAGCCGACTTTTTGCCACCGGGTTGGTTTACCCCATAACGAGAAACCGGCCAGTAACAAGGGAGGTGTTGACCAGATCAGATAGAGAGGAATTTCAAAATGAAGACTGGCCAGACCATAAAACGGGGCACAAACCACAAAAGCAGGCAATGCCTTGTGGCGATTGTCTGGTGAAAACTGAACAGCAAATCGCCGAGCAACCAACCAGCCTGCAATACCAGGTACTAAAACAAGACCTATCCACGTCAGGTAATTGATGGTGCTGATTGTATTGGTGATTTGGCTAATCTCACCACTTACAGTTACTAATAAGTCTGAATATCGCCAGATCTCGAAGAAAGGCATGGAAATCAAGGATAAGGGTAAAATCACAATATCCTGTAGCCAGACTTGCCAGATACCTTTGATCGACAAGTAGATAGCCAGCGGCAGGAAGGCTAGAAACAGTCCCAAACCACATGGAAAAAGAATACGCCAGACAGCCCTAACGTCAGGTCTTGCCTTCCAACTTGAAATCAAGGCAATCATAAGTGCCGGAAAGGCAAATAAGCTCAGTCCTGTGAGGTCACTCCGGTTTATGCTGTATCCCCCAACACCAAGAAATGCCAGAAACAGCAATAACCTCCCAAAGAAACCGCTTGAACGTGATACTACCTGAGCTTGTTGTACTTGTGGATGACTCAATAGCCATGTCACCATGCCACAACCGAGTAAAATGCCGGAAAGATGCCGAAACAGGACACACAATCCGACCATCAGCCCAAGCAGTACCAGTTTGCCAGGGTGGTCAAACAGATCCGTTTCTGCGGCAACTCTAAATGCGGCAATAGCAAAGAACAGGGCATAAAGGTTTGCGGTTGGATTGGCGCACGTCGGCATTCCCAGAGATGTCACCAGAATCATCCCGAGCATGGCGGGTAAACGCCCGCTCTCTCGTAATAACTGCCAGACAAGCACACATTGAATTATCGAAAGAAAAAGCAGCGGATAGCGTAATGAGAGCGTTGTAACGCCAAATAACTTCATTGCCGCAGCATGTCCCCAGAGAATATATCCGGGATGAATTTCATGAAAATCGACGTGGGGCGTTTCGCCATTGAGGAAGCGCTCGGCTGTGTGGGCGTAATAACCATCATCTGCACCAAGCCAGAAATCATTAAAACCGGTTAGCAGCAGAAACAGGGAGATAGTAAAGCCAAGGAAGAAATGCCCGTTTTCCTGAACCTTGAGGTAAAAGGCATTAAGCCGCGACATCACGAATTCCGTTCGGTGGTGCCCTGCTCGAAACCTCGGGTTTCGTAGATCAGGTAAAGAGGTCTTTGTTTCACTTCCTCAAAAAGTCCGGCAAGGTATTCACCGATCATGCCGATGGATAGCAGAATCACACCGCTGAAGAACAGGATCAGGGTAGCCAGTGTGGCGAATCCCGGGAAATCAATGCCAAAAATCAGTGTTTTAACGACAATATAAAAACCATAGAAAAACGCCATGCACGCTATCGTTGCGCCGGTAAAACTCCATATTCTTAGTGGAGCACTGGAGAATGAAATTATGCCTCTCAAGGCCCGATTCAGCATGGGGAGTAAAAGCCATTTTGTGGAACCTGCCGCCCGTTGATCCGGGGTGTATTCCATGTAGGTTGTGGGAAAACCTATCCACTGGTAAAGCCCTGCCTGGTAGCGGGACCGTTCTGTCAGACAAAGCAAGGCATCACAGGCTTTCCGATCCATCAGGCGAAAATGAGCAGCACTCTGAACCATTTCAAATGAGCAGATGCGCTGCATGATCCAGTAAAAAACAGATTTTGCTGAGCGAACAAACGGGGTTTCATCATTCCGGTGCTTGCGGATCATACAGACCATATCTGAACCTTCACGCCAGGCATTGAGCATATCGGGCAATAAGGTCGGTGGATGCTGGAGGTCGGCATCCATAATGCAGACAACCTGGCCGGAGGAATGAGCCAGCCCTGCAGTTATGGCGGCATCCTGCCCGAAATTACGACTCAGGCGTATAACACGTAATTCAGGAATGTCATTGCAACGGTTGAGGAGAAAGGGACCCGTTTTGTCAGAACTGCCGTCATCCACACAAATCACTTCAATGGTATCGCACAACGGCCGAACAACAGGGAGTAGGGCATCCAGCAACAGGTCGACACATTCTGCTTCGTTATAGAAAGGGATGATGATCGAGAGGCTGTCCGGAGCAGGTCTTAGCGTTTGTTCGTCAAATTGATTGGTATTGGCAGCGACGCACCTACCGGCAGACGTATCATCCATGTCACGGTCAGCCCTTGAAAAAACGAGTCATATCGATTCATGCTAGTGAAAGATCCTTAGAACAGCCACTTCAGACAACGCAGGGAGCCGCGGGTGCCACTGATCATTTTAGGGCGGGAAGTCTTTCGTTACGGGATTGTGGGACTCCTGTCAGCCGCTACGCATTTCCTGGCGGCGTTATATGCCATTGAGATTCTGCTGTTATCACCGATCGTAGGTAATCTTGGGGCTTTTGTGTTTGGCGCACTGGTGTCTTATCTCGGGAATACATTTTGGACGTTTGGCCACAGACGGGGAGTAACCTTTTTCTCTGGTCAGCAACGTTTTACACGCTATCTGATGCTGGCGGTATGTGGGTTTGTCTACAACGCGATTGGCATGTTGCTTCTCACTGAATGGACTGATTTTCCCGCAGCGGTCTGCATATTCCTGATTGTGGTCAGCTGGCCTGCCATCAGCTTTCTTCTCTGTCGCTACTGGATTTTCAAAGTAGCCACTCTCTCCTGATCCTTCCTTTAAGTTCGCTTTTTCCTGTTATCTAACCTGTTGAAAAGTAGGCAGAAAAGTACTCGGATAATCTATGGATGAATTATGAATCAATATCCAGTTGTGTGTAACTTTCTATTTATACACAGGCTAAACCCATCATAACCTTAGCTTCCCTACTTCAAGTTAACAGACTTGTTCAATAGCTATCTTGTTGATAATTAATATTATTTTTATCTTTTCCACGGAAATTATCCACACTATACATAACAACATAAACAAGAAAGAGATTAGATTGAATACTGAATATTAATTTATTTCTGTAATAACGGCAGTTACCGGCGGTGTAAAGGAAAACACCGGTTTTTTTTTGATCAACCGACGGTATACTTGCGCGATTTCTTCAGGCAGCCAGACACTTCGGCAACATTGACCGACGAAACGGAATTGCAACAATCAACAATGGTTTGCTGTCTGACTTTGAACTGATCAGACCCTTTATTAAGGAGGGACGAACTGCGTGGAATTTCCTGCACGGTTTGGCGTTATTGTTATTGGCGGCGGACATGCCGGCACAGAAGCGGCCCTGGCAGCCGCACGTATGGGTGTTAAAACACTGTTGGTCACCCACAATATTGAAACGCTGGGACAGATGTCCTGTAACCCGGCTATTGGTGGTATCGGTAAAAGTCATCTGGTAAAGGAAATTGACGCCCTGGGTGGCGTAATGGCCATGGCGACCGACCGTGGTGGTATCCAGTTTCGTGTATTGAACTCCCGAAAGGGCCCCGCCGTCCGTGCAACCCGCGCGCAGGCTGACCGTATCCTTTATAAAGCCGCGATTCGGGAAACCCTGGAAAACCAGGAAAATCTCTGGCTGTTCCAGCAGTCTGTGGAAGACCTGATTGTTGAAGGGGATAAAGCGGTCGGTGTTGTCACCCAGATGGGGCTGCGTTTTTATTCAGATACCGTGGTTCTAACCGCAGGAACATTCCTTGGTGGTGTTATCCACATCGGACTGGAAAATTATTCCGGTGGTCGTGCCGGTGATCCGCCTTCTATTGGTCTGGCAAAACGTCTGAGAGAACTGCCGTTCCGTGTGGAACGCCTGAAAACCGGTACGCCGCCACGAATTGATGCGCGTTCTGTGGATTTCTCAGTCATGCAGGTACAGCCAGGCGATACGCCGGTGCCTGTGATGTCGTTCATGGGCTCTGTTGAGGAACATCCGGAACAGATCAGCTGCTATATCACGCATACTAATGAACGCACTCACGATATCATCCGTGGTGGCCTGGATCGCTCACCGATGTATACCGGTGTGATTGAAGGCATTGGTCCCCGTTACTGCCCGTCGATTGAGGATAAAATCCAGCGTTTTGCGGATAAAAACTCCCATCAGGTGTTCATTGAGCCGGAAGGCCTGACAACCCACGAGTTGTATCCGAACGGGATATCCACAAGTCTGCCGTTTGATGTGCAGCTGGCGCTGGTCCGTTCCATCCGTGGTATGGAAAACGCGCATATCTGCCGACCGGGCTACGCGATCGAATACGATTTCTTCGATCCCCGTGACCTGACCAGCTCTCTGGAAACCAAATTTATCGATGGTTTGTTCTTCGCCGGACAGATCAACGGAACCACCGGCTACGAAGAAGCAGGCGCTCAGGGGCTTCTGGCAGGCCTTAACGCTGCTCTGAAGGCCCAGGGCAAGGAAGCATGGTGTCCGCGCCGTGACGAGGCTTATATCGGCGTTATGGTGGATGATCTGATCACCAACGGCACGACCGAACCGTACCGTATGTTCACAAGTCGTGCCGAATACCGTCTGATTCTTCGGGAAGATAACGCCGACCTTCGTCTGACCGAAAAAGGCCGTGAACTGGGCCTGGTGGATGACCGCCGCTGGCGGGCTTTTTGTGAAAAACAGGAAGGCATTGAGAAAGAAACGGCGCGTTTGTCCACAACGTACATCCATCCGAATACCGCAGCAGCGGAACAGGTGAATGCGAAGCTGGAAAACCCCATTGGCCGTGAATACAGCCTGCTGGAACTGTTGAGAAGACCGGAACTCGTTTATGACGATGTGGCATCTCTGAATGGCGAGCCTGTGGATAACCGTCAGGTAGCGGAACAGGTCGAAATCCAGACGAAATACCAAGGCTATATAGAGCGCCAGACCGAAGAGATTGATCGTCTGCGCCGTCATGAAGAAACCCGCCTGCCAGTAGATTTCGACTACGACGCGATTTCTGGTCTGTCTAACGAAGTGCGGATCAAACTGAAGGATATTCGTCCGGAAACACTGGGACAGGCCAGTCGTATCCAGGGAGTCACACCTGCAGCAATCTCACTTCTGCTGATCTACCTGAAAAAACGGTCGATCATCAACGAGCGACAGCGGGCATAATCTGCTATTTCCGTGAGAAAAAGGGTGCATTTGCACCCTTTTTTATTGCTTGTTCCGCCCCAAAAGCCTGTTAAACAGAAAGAATGCAGTAAAAAATAAATTTGATTTTTGCCTGAAATGCCCTTGAATTATCTGCAAAATTACTGATTATTTAGTGGTTTTCACTAAAAAATAAATATTTTTGAGACTGTTTGTGCGAGTAAAAACAGGGTGAAAAATTTCCTTGTTAAAAACATAACTACTTGTTGAAAATTAAAAGATAATAGTCGTTTAGTTTAAGGGGGATAAAAAAACAATTTTCTCACAGATAACTTGTTTGAAAATTGATCGAAATATGAATAAATAAAATTTTATAAAACTATAGATACCAGACGTGTGACTTTTAATACCTGAAAATACCCGTATTTTTCAGTCTACTTCTTAACTACTTTCTTTTTTATATAAGACCAATTTTAGAAAATTGCACACTGGTCTGAATTCCAAGTTCACTTTATATATGAATGTTGTCGTTTATGGCGTACCACCCCCTATAGCCGGAGTCCGGGCTTTGCCATAAAATTGATCAATTTGCAGACGGGTTGTAACAGTGCACGGTATTGAGGGTTTACTCGCGGTTGGCGTCGATGCGATGGGGCTGGAAGCCTCCGATCAGCAGTTAGGTCAGCTGGCGGCGTATGTTGAACTGATGGCGAAATGGAACCAGGTCTACAACCTCACTGCAATTCGTGACAAAAACGCCATGGTCAGCCGGCATATTCTTGATAGTCTGACGCTAGTGCCGCACGTTAGCGGTGAGAATTTGCTCGATGTTGGTTCAGGCCCCGGTCTGCCGGGTATTCCGCTGGCCATCATGTTCCCGGAGCGACAGTTCAGCGTTCTGGATTGCAATGGCAAGAAAACCCGCTTCATGACCCAGGCAAAAACAGCCCTGGGGCTAAACAACGTCACGGTCGAAAACCGCCGGGTTGAAGAGTGGCAGGTCGAGACCGGCTTTGACGAAATTACCTCCCGCGCATTCAGTTCGCTGGAGGATATGGTGACCGGTACCAGCCATCTGCTGGCCGAAGGCGGTCGCTGGCTGGCGATGAAAGGCATTCATCCGGATGAAGAACTGGCGCAGTTGCAGGCCGTCAGACCGGATGTCCAGCTGGTTAAATCCATCCAACTCTCAGTTCCCGGTTGTGATGGAGAGCGTCATCTTGTCATAATAGAGGTTTCCGGGAACTGATACGGACAGACTTTTTCCGGCTATATACGTTCAGGTTCTTAATGTGAGCAAAATACTTGCGGTAACCAATCAGAAAGGTGGGGTCGGGAAGACCACCACATGTGTCAACCTGGCGGCCTCGCTGGCGGCGACCCGTCGACGTGTGTTGATGGTGGACACCGATCCCCAGGGCAACGCCACCATGGGCAGCGGGATCGATAAGCACCAGCTGGAATACTCCATTTACGATGTTCTGGTGGGTAACTGTACGATTGGCGAAGCAATCCAGGAAACGGATGATGCCGGTTTTTCCATCCTGCCGGCCAATGCCGACCTGACTGCCGCCGAAGTGGAGCTGCTGGACGTGCCGGAAAAGGAGCGCCGCCTGCAGAACGTGCTGGACTCTGTCCGTAGTGAATACGACTTTATCCTGATCGACTGCCCGCCTTCCCTGAACATGCTGACCGTTAACGCCATGGTGGCGGCGGACGGCGTGATTATCCCAATGCAGTGCGAATACTACGCCCTGGAAGGTCTGACGGCGTTGCTGGAGACCATTTCCGGCATTTCCCGGACCATGAACCCGAAGCTGCACATCGAAGGTATCTTGCGGACCATGTACGATCCGCGGAACAGTTTGACTTCCGAAGTGTCCAAACAGTTGATTGGGCATTTTGGTGACAAGGTTTACCGCAGTGTGATTCCCCGGAATGTCCGGCTGGCGGAAGCGCCCAGTTACGGACTGCCCGTGCTCAAGTACGACAAGAATTCCCGTGGCGCCATCGCTTACCTTGCCCTGGCCGGTGAGCTGATTCGCCGGCAGGAGGCCAATCAACAGGCTGTCGAGCCTCGGCAGACCTTATCCGCAGAGCTTTGACTATGGCAATGAAAAAACGCGGTTTGGGAAAAGGACTCGGTGCTCTGCTGCAGAGCGCCCAGGTGGCGGCAGAAATCCGGGAACTGCAGCAGCCGGAGACGCCGGAAAAGCCGATATCTGCGGAAGTTAAGGCAGTCCGGGACAAGATGCTGCGTGAAATTCCGGTGGAATTCATCCAGCGTGGCAAATATCAGCCACGCCGGGACATGAGCCCGGAAGCGCTGGAAGAACTCTCCAATTCCATCAAGGCCCAGGGCGTTATGCAGCCGATCGTGGTGCGCCCTTTGGACGAAAACCGCTATGAAATCATTGCCGGTGAGCGTCGTTGGCGCGCTACCCAGCTGGCTGGTTTGGATCGAATTCCGGCGGTTATCCGGGAAGTTTCCGATGAGTCTGCCATCGCCATGGCGCTTATCGAAAACATCCAGCGGGAAGACCTAAACCCGATCGAAGAAGCGCTGGCCTTGGTTCGCCTTAAGGATGAGTTTGAACTCACCCAGCAGGAAGTGGCGGACGCTGTGGGTAAATCCCGGGTTACGGTAACCAACCTGTTACGCCTCATGACACTCCAGGCGGATGTCATGAAAATGCTGGAATACGGCGATATTGAGATGGGGCACGCCAAGGCGTTGCTCGGCCTGAGCGGCAATGATCAGCTCGAAGCCGCCCGGACCGTTGTCGCGAAAAGTCTTTCTGTCCGCCAAACTGAAGCACTGGTTCGCCGCCTTCAGCAGCAGAAAGAATCGCCTGCGTTTGAGATCAAGCGCGTTGATCCCAACATCAAAACGCTGGAAGAAGACCTTTCCCAGCGTATTGGTGCCCGCGTTGCCATTCAGCACTCCGCCAAGGGCAAGGGTAAGCTGGTGATCAGCTACAACAGCCTGGATGAGTTGGACGGCGTGCTGGAACATATCAAGTAATGCTTAAACAGTAGCCTTTCAGGAACGAAAGGCTACGCATTGCAGCGTATGAAAAAGGACTTGGTCAGGAATGGATAAAGCGTTTGGTATTCTGTTTATTTCTCTCTACACCGTCTTCTTTTTTGGTGGTTTTGCGATCCTCTATGGCCTAATTGCTGGTTGTGTTGTATTTCGCAAATTACGGAAGTTGTTTCCTGCGTTTTTGGTGTTACTGGCTTACCAGGCTTTGTGTGTCGCCATTATTTTCCCCCAGTTTATCCCCGGTTTAGTGACGTTTATTGCGCTCGCTGGTGTTCTGCCGCTTATTCTGGGCATCGGCAGCTGTCTGTGGGGATGGCGGAAAATGGATACTAAACGCGAAAAAGGTATCGCAATAACATTGATAACTTTGGGATATTTTTTCACTGCATTTCTGGTGTTTTTTTATATCACTGCCATATGGGGAACGATTTGAGAGTGATCTTAGGACTTTCAAAATATCCTCAGTTTTCAGTCTCCAGTATTTTATTCACACCATGTCTCAATTGCAGAGGTATCACCTTTTCCCATTGTTTGAAACTACGGCAGAAAGAGCTGTTATCGCGCGCCCCCAAGCTTTGGCTATTTCGCTGATGCCCATGGAGAACATGGTGGTTTTCTCGGGCACATTCCTGACGAAATTCATCCAATGAACAGACAGCTAGCAAATGTTTATAACTTTATTGAAGTGTGAAACACTAATATGAATTTAGTGCTCTAAAATAAGCGACATTATAATAACTAACCCGGCGTAGGTCTGAACATGAGTCATCGAAAAAGTAAGATCCCTCGTCTAGCGTTACTGACGTTCTCTCATATCGTATGCCTTACTGTGGGTTTTGCTGCTGGCATTTACATTCTGCCCATCCTGATAGCTCCCGAATCACCTTCGTTAACCGTTATTGAAGACAGCCAGAAGACTACGCGTTTTCAGGGACAGTTTTCGAAGGATAGGAAAGACAGCGACAAGTTCCACTGGGGCGAGGGTCAATTCAGTATCAATAAGGATTCCATCAGCTTTTCAGGAGAGCTGGCGCCTGGGCCTGACTACAAGCTGTATATGTCACCGGTTTACGTAGAAACGGAAGAGGCTTTTAATCAGCACAAGGCAGAGATGGTTCGAATTGGCGATGTCAAAACGTTCGATAATTTCATTATTCCGATGTCATCCACCGTAGACCCTGCGCAGTACAACACGGTTATTATCTGGTGTGAGACGTTTGGGCAGTTTATTACCTCTGGACAGTACCAAGATTCGTTCAAAACACATTAAAACAAACAGGAATCGACAGTTATTGAGTTGAACGATGTTCTTAATCGTGAGGAAAGACATACAAACACAAGCTACACCCAAGGATGTAGCTTGTAAGAGAAGGTTTCCAAGAGTTTTTAGGCTGCGTCTTGGTTTTCACCCATAATTGGGGTTCTTATCAGGTAATCAAACGCACCCAATGCTGCAGTAGCACCACTGCCCATGGCAATGATGATCTGTTTGTAAGGCACGGTTGTCGCATCACCTGCAGCAAACACACCGGGCAGAGAAGTATCACCCTGAGCGCCAGTGATGATCTCACCGCGAGGCGACAGTTCCACTGCTCCTTTCAGGAACTCGGTGTTAGGCACCAGGCCGATCTGGACAAAGATACCGGCTAATTCCAGTTCTTTGCTCTCACCGGTTTTGCGATCGGTATAACGCAGGCCTGTCACCTGTTCGCCGTTGCCAATAACCTCGGTAGTCTGGGCTTCCTTGATAATGTCAATATTGCCCATGGAGCGTGCCTTGTCCTGCAGTACCGCGTCAGCGCGCAGGGTGTCGGCAAATTCCAGTACAGTCACGTGTTCCACTATACCGGCCAGGTCGATCGCTGCTTCAATACCGGAGTTACCGCCACCGATAACTGCGACTTTCTTACCTTTGAACAGCGGACCGTCACAGTGCGGGCAGTACGCAACACCGCGACCACGGTATTCCTGCTCACCCGGTACATTCATTTCCCGCCAGCGGGCACCGGTAGCCAGAATCAGGGAACGGCTCTTGAGCTTGGCACCGCTTTCCAGTTCCACTTCAATCAGGCCGCCAACGGATTCTGCACCAATGATCTTGCTGGCGCGTTGGCTGCTCATGATATCCACATCGTAATCGCGAACATGTTCTTCCAGGCCGGAAACCAGTTTCGGTCCTTCTGTCGCTTTTACAGAGATAAAGTTCTCGATGGCCATGGTATCCATGACCTGTCCGCCGAAGCGATCCGCTACGATACCGGTACGAATGCCTTTACGGGCCGCGTAAATTGCTGCAGAAGCACCCGCAGGGCCGCCACCGACAACCAGTACATCAAAAGGATCTTTTTCGCTGATGGCTTCAGCCTGGCGCTCGGCGGCCTTGCTATCCATCTTGTTCAGGATTTCCGCCAAGGCAATACGACCCTGCGCGAACAGTTCACCGTTCAGGTAGACCGAAGGTACGGCCATGATCTTGCGGCTGTCGACCTCTTCCTGGAACAGGGCGCCGTCGATCATGACGTTGGTAATCCTGGGATTAATCGCTGCCATCATGTTCAGTGCCTGGACCACATCCGGGCAGTTCTGGCAGCTCAGGGAGACATAGGTCTCGAAATGGTATTCGCCGGACAGGCCTTTGATCTGCTCGATCATCGCCTCATCCAGTTTCATCGGATGACCGCCGCTGTGCAGCAGCGCCAGTACCAATGAGGTGAATTCGTGGCCCATGGGCAGGCCGGCAAACCGGATTTCACTGCCGGTGGCCGCGGAGCGAACCAGCATGGAAGGTTTGCGTTCGTTGTTGTCACGGCTTTCAGTTGCAGTGACCAGTGGAGACATGGTGGCAATTTCCTGAACCAGCTGGCTCAGTTCCCCGGATTTTGCGCTGTCATCAACCGACGCCACGAGTTCAACCGGGGTTTTCAGGTTTTGCAGATAGCTCTGTAACTGCGATTTGATTTTGGCGTCCAGCATGGCTGCTTCCGTCCTTTATGAAATACTGCAAACAAAAGCGTTCGGAAAACGCCCCGCCTGGGGCGGGGCGGCTCACGGCTGCCGCTGATGGAGAGGACGACAGCCAGTGATTCTTACTTTTCTTCAGGTTTAGATCTTGCCGACCAGGTCCAGGGAAGGTGCCAGGGTCTCTTCGCCAGGCTGCCATGCGGCCGGGCAGACTTCGCCGTCGTGCTCAGCGATGTACTGGGCTGCCTGGGTCTTGCGGACCATGTCCTTGGCGGAGCGGCCGATGCCCAGGTCGTGGACTTCAGTGACCTTGATCTCGCCTTCAGGATTGATCAGGAAGCTGCCGCGCAGGGCCAGACCTTCTTCCTCAATCATCACACCGAAGTTGCGGCTGATGACGCCAGTGGGGTCGCCTATCATCGGGAAGCGGATCTTGTTGATGGTGTCGGAGCTGTCGTGCCATGCCTTGTGAGTGAAGTGGGTGTCGGTGGACACGGAGTACACTTCAACGCCCATGGCCTGCAGTTGCTCGTAGTGATCCGCCATGTCGCCCAGCTCGGTGGGGCAGACAAAGGTAAAGTCAGCCGGGTAGAAGAAGACGATGGACCACTTGCCCATCAGGTCCTGTTCGGTAACTTCGACGAAATCGCCGTTGTGGAAGGCTGTCGCTTTGAAAGGCTTGATTTTGGTGTTGATCAGAGACTGAGTCATGGTCATGTTCCTCGGGTTGTTCGTTTGTGAGTAACGTTTCGTTGTGGTAACTATAAGGCCAGCTCTTAGATGTTTAAAATTAATTAAAATTATAGGTTTAATAGATTTTTGTTAATGATAGAGCCGTCTTGTCAGCAGGGATAACTACCGGTTCAGGAATGCTGTCTGAAGGGCATAAATCGAAAAAAAACCCCGCATTTGCGGGGTTAAAAATGTTATCAGTCTTCACTGATAACGGCTCCTCGACATCAGTGTGACCCGGACTCCGCCAGGGTCAGTAACCGGGGCTTACCTACCATCAGGGTTTCCATCCGGCTTAAACGACTCACCACCACATAAACGATGCTGGATACCAGGCAGCCAATCAGTGGCGCTTCCACCCAGCCGGTATTCGTAAATAACAGCAGGCCGCCACAGAGGCAAAAACCGGTCATCATGCTGGCCAGTGCGCCGTGGGCATTGCCGGGCAGGAAACTGCTGATCAGAACCGGGCCAATCAGGGTGGCCATCAGCGTGCCGGTGGCGGTAATCGCGAACAATGACAGCATGACGGGCGGTGCGTAGAGGGTCATCACTAGGGTCACGCCACCCAGACAAGCCAGGATACAGCGGTTAAAACGCAGGGCATATTTCTGGGATAGGTGACGGTTCGGGAAAAGTGCAACGCGCAGGTCATGGGAAAGGGCAGAAGAGGACACCTGCAGTACCGAACTGGCCGTGGATTTCATCGCAAAAATGATGAACAGGGTGATCAGACCGGAAGCTAATGGAGAAACAAAATTCGCCAGGAAATACGGCATGGCGTTATCTGCATTGCCCAGTTCCGGATGCTGGATACGTACATAAAGCCCGACGATCGGCACCAGGCTGAGCAGGCAGGCGATCGGCGCCATGATCAATGCAACTTGGTGGATTTTCACATCTTTCCGAAACGCCAGAAAACGCACAGACATATAAGGAAGAATGGCGCTGAACAGGAAGGCATAGGGGAAAATCATGAATACCTGGAACCGTGAGTCGCCATAAGGGGCTGCGGTGTCCGGTGCTACCAGTGCTGGCTCAATGGCTTCCAGTTGGGTCAGCAGTTCTGTCGGTGAGAGATCACTGAAAATACGGTGTGCAATAAATACGGCTGCCGCGGTCATGCCTGCGACCATCAGGGTATCCGTCCAGGCCACGGCGGCCATCCCCCCCAGTGTGGTGTAAAGGATGATGATCCCGATCATCAGCACAATGGCGTGGTTGACAGATATACCGAGCCAGCTGCCGCCCAGCATACCCATGGCGCGGAGCTGACCTACCAGGAATACCAGCAGCAACAGTGCTGTCGCCAGCGCAGCAAATCCGTGGATAAAGCGCGTCATGGCAGGGGAGCCGGGATGGCTGCGGGAAATATATTCAGGGATAGTAAGACTGCCCATCTTCAGGGCGCGGCGATAAAGGAAAGACGCAAAGAATAAAACAGCAAGACACATGGCGGGCGCATAGAGAAAATTGCCCAACACTTCGATAGTGCCGTATTTGTAGGCAACCCCCGGCGAACCCATAAAGCCCCAGCCGCTGTAACCGGTGGCGACAATACTGGCGGCGCCCACCACCGGCCCCAGGCTGCGCCCGGCCAGCAGAAACCCGCCTTCCCCCTTGCTGTTACAGACCCGGCGGCTGGAAATCAGTCCCATGGCCACCAGGATAAAAACGGAAATACCCAATACAACCCAGTTAATCCAGTTCGAGGTCATCAGTGAACCCTCTCTCTTGGCGGGCGCAGCGCGTTGATTCGCTGCGTCGTGAAACAGTTAACCTATAGAGCGGTTAGTGCGTGTGACGAACTGTTTCTGGAACCGGGGTTGGCTGTCGGAGTTTGCTGAAGTGATCGACCACGGTGCTGGCTACCACCTGGCCGACACCCCCAATAATGATCATGGCGCCGCCGAAGGCCTGGAAGGCGGTCATGGATTCACCGAAGACCAGGATACCGATACCGGCGCCGACTGCGCACTCAAAGTAAGCGACACAGGCCAGTTCCGCAGCTTTCAGGTGGCGGGCGGCCACGGCCAGCAGGCCCAGGGCGGCAAAGCCGGTGAAGAAGGCCATGGCGATCAGCCAGAGCCAGGAGCTGCCGTCCATCATCGCCAGTGAGGGTGGGTTGAGGATCAGGTAAACGGCAATGCCCAGTCCGCCAAACAGGAAGTTATAGAAAGAGCGGATTTCTGAAGAGACATCGGTGCGGTAACGGCTGAGGAAGAGGTACAGGCCATAACCGAAGCCGGAGACCAGACCGAGCATGTCACCCAGCATGTTTTCCGCTTTGAAGCTGAGGCTCATGGTAAAGCCGGTAGCCGCGTCGTAGTTGATCAGACCGAGGATCATGAGCGTCCCGATAAATACCAGGAACAGCAGGCAGCCGGTGATTTTATCCACTTTCTCTTTCAGGAAAATGGCGGCCAGAATGCTGGAAAACAGCGGGCCGGTATAAATCAGGAACACGGCGTTGGCGAGTGTCGTATGTTGGGTAGACGACACATAAGCAGCCAGACAGAGACCCAGCGAAACACCGCCGCAGATAATAGCAGGTGAAAGTCGTGTACCGCGCAGGTAAATCAATTTGCCACTGGCAAGGATGATGGCGAGGGTGCCGATCGCACCGACGGTGAAACGGGTAAAGGCAATGACATCACCGGAGGTATTGATATGGCGGGCAAACAATCCCACGCAGCCCATCAGCGTCGCTGATATCAGCATCGTGGTATAGCCCAGGGCCTTGGTATTGGTGGTGGACACGGTTGAACTCCCTGGTATCAAATTTCTTGATAAAACTGTCTGGAAGTCCGGACGTGAAGGATGCAGGAAACATAGTGAGAAATGGCTGGCGCCGGAGGCTCAGCGATCACTGTTCTGCAATACCTTTGGCGCCTTTCGCTTCCCGATAGCAGTAGACAGCTGTCACAAAACCTAACAGCGCAAGGTTGAGCACAACAAAACTGGCAGCGGTCCATGAACTGGTGAACATTGTGAATATCCTCCGCGCAATGGTGCTGATTATCCTTGCCTGATACTGAATAACCCCTGAACAAAACCAGGAAAGCGCCGAAGCGCTTTCCTGTTATCTCTCTTATTCGACCGGACGGATCTGGGTGCCAGGCACCTGAACCGGGAAGTAGTCTTCGCAGGTACCTTCGCGGTAGACGTCCGCGGTACAGCAGTGGATACCACCACCGAAGGCGTAGGCGTCGCGCAGAGGCACAGGGATAACTTCCATGCCCAGTTTGTCCATCTGTTCCATCTGGTGGACTTCGCTGGCTTCGACGCAAACGGTCTTGTGGTCCAGCACCAGGCAGTTCATGGATAGCCATGTGCTGGAGTAGCACAGCGGCGGTGGGTTGTCGTGGGCAGGCATCGCGGCATCAACGATTTCCCAGTCGTTCTTCGCGAAGATCTTACGCTGTTCTTCCGGCATCTTACGATGCGGGTTGTTGATGCACAGACCGGGACGCAGAGGAACGAAGGTAGCGTCGATGTGGATGGGGTAGGGGTCGCCGGGGAAGTTGACCGCATGTACCCGGTGGTTCGGGAAGTGGCGCTGCATCCATTCCATCGCAGTGCGGTTGGTGGTCAGACCGTGCTGGACGAACAGGTCCTTACCCATACGCATGACGTCAGCGGCGTCGAACATCGGTTCTACTTCAGTGGTGACAAACTCTTTGGCTGCCACTTTTTCCAGACGCTCTTCGATGGTCATGGCGTGCTTGCCCATGCCATAGTTCGGACGATAGGACTCATCGGTCAGGCGAGGACGTGGCGCTTGTTCCCAACGGAAGTTGGGGTCTTCGCGGAAGTACTGGTTCATCAGCGGCCAGTAGGCCAGGTATTCAAAGTAACGGCAGCGGAAGGACATGGCTGCGGAGAGGATTTCGTTACCGACAGTCAGCAGAACATCCCGTGGGGGCATGCAGCCGAACATGGAGAAGGTGCGGAAGTCAGGGGTGGATACCGCCTGGTTCCACTGGATCGGAGTAGGACGGTCAACACGGATACCACGGGATTCGAGCAGTTTGGCAAAGCCGTCGAGTTGTTCGTTAGCGGCTTCAACGGTCTCCAGCGGACGGGGACCCCACATGCCTTTCATCTTGCTGTCTACAGGAACTTTGTCGTCTACAGCAGGTTCTGAAGGAGGCACACAGCAGTGGTCGGCGCGGCCGACGATCACGTGGCGGAGAGGGTCAAAGTCGTTCCAGGAGCTGACAATAGTATCTTGAGTCACAGGAAATACTCCTCAATTAACACATTAGCTAGCGTCATTTATCGGATCCGGCAGTGGTTGGCTGCCCGATCAAATCAACACCCTGTGCGCTGTCGCCATAGCCCGCGGCTGGACGGTTTACCCTCGGGTAAAAAATGAAGCCGTGTCGTTTATGGCCCGGATTCTTCGGGCAATACTTTCCCGCATTTTTAATCGATAAAGATCGATAAAAAATGGAATCCATGCTGCGCTTTCGTTCACGACTGCCGGTTATTTATCATGCAACGACTGTCCGGCAGTTTTTTGCTTCCCGGTTCCGGTGTAACCATCAGTGCCCGGGGTTGGTTGCTATCCTACGCCTTCGGTGGCGGTAAACTACAAAAAAACTGCTAGGGCTTACCTGTTTGATGCTCACGAATATCGGGAAAAAGCTGTTTATTCTATGAACATTGATTTGGGTCAAAAATCGATTATTGATCGAATTTGAGCCACTGTTTTCTGAGATGAAACAGGGTTTTCAGTGAGAGAAAAGACGCTTTTGCAGGGCGCTAAATATGCCTTTTGGTGATGATAGGTGTGCTTTTCTGCAGTTTGATGGAAATACACGTCTTTCTTGTCGTTTTTATGAATAGCCGCAAAAAGAGGTTGTCCTGTTTGTGATATTTTTTGTCCAGATGTTTGTAATCTGCCAGCACAACGAAACCTACACTGTGTCGCATCAAAGACATTACAGATACAAAGAGGATGTAACCATGCAACCTGTCCCCCTTTCCCTTGAACTCACTGAAGATCATCCGGCATACCAGTGGGCAAAACGTCAATCTGATGCTGTCGGCGCAATAGGACATATTGGTACCCATATTGACTGTTATACCCGTGAACCTGAAGAGGCTTTTTATCGTGTAGAAACCATTGTGCTGGATTGCCGCAGCGGTATGCCTGCTGCAGACGACATTAACCAGTTAAATCTGTCAGGCAAGGCGCTGGTACTTTATACCGCTAACCTGGAATGCAATGGCTATGGCAACGATGTATATGCCAAAACCAGCACTGTATTGGAAAGCCATGTACTGGATCAGATTCTGATGAGTTCACCTGCCTTTATCGTAATTGACAGTTATGGCATCGGCGGTCATGGCGGAGAGCACCAGATGTTCGACAAACGTTGTGAGAAACATGGCTGTTTTGTCATTGAAAACATCACGCTGACCGAGTCTGTGGCGGAACAGCTGACTCAGCTGGAGATCACTATCGACAAGACTATCCAGTCATCCGGTAAGCGGGTGGATGTGAAGGCTATTCTGAAGCACTAAAAGGACTATGGCCGGTGATTCATACCGGCCATGATAGGGACAGAGAATGATGTACTGTACTGTTGAATCGATAAAACAGGTTGGGCCAGTGGTTTATCTGGTTATCTTGCAGTCTGAACAGGTAGTTGACCATAAACCCGGTCAATACCTCTATTTACAGATGGATGACTTAACGTGGCGCCCCTTTTCCATCGCCAGTATTCCGGACGGTTCCAATCGATTAGAGTTGCATATTGGTGGCGCGGAGCCCAACCAATACCTCGATGACATCCTTGGTTACTTACATAGCACTTATCATCATGGCCAGCGCCTACGTATAGATGCACCACATGGTCGTGCCTGGTTCAGGGATAATAGCGAACGCCCCCTGTTACTGATTGCTGGCGGCACAGGGTTTTCTTATATTCAAAGCCTGTTGAGGCACAGTCTGAAATATTACCCTGACAAGGGTGTGTATCTTTATTGGGGAGGGCGTTATCAGGCGCATCTCTATTTTGACAGGGAGTTGATAGCACTGACTAAGCACTATAAATCATTGAACTATGTACCTGTTGTTGAACATCCATCCGTTGGCTGGCCCGGTAAAACTGGACAGGTCATCGGCGCAGTGTGCGAGGATTTTAAAACACTGGAAGAAATGGACATCTACCTCTGTGGAAATCCAAGTATGGTATGTGAAGCCAAAGATCAGTTTATAGATGCTAAAAAAGCCATTATTACCCGGATTATTTCGGACGCGTTAATGTAAAGTTTGATTGTGGATTAGCTATGTGTTTTGAGTAAGTATGTTTTTTCGGATTATACCTGAATATCCTTTGGTGGTCTGAATTGTATGTTTGATTTGTTTATTATGGGGTATGAAATTATAAAAAATCTATGTCAGTATGTTATAACATGAACGTTAAAAATGATCCTGATTACCACCTAACATAAGCCATTCTCCCGTCTAAACTTACGACACTGGTTTTCCTTGGGTTAGGAGACGTGTCATGG